>NZ_JBEYFP010000206.1:0-9457 GCF_040634455.1 Kitasatospora sp. NPDC007106 | reverse complement strand
GCTCGGCGCCGTCACGGGCAAGCACGGGGCGGAACTGCCCGGCACCGTCCGGCTCTCCGCCGTCGCCGCCTCGCTGACCGCCACGGCACTGTTCGTCGTCTGCTGCCGTGCCGGGCTCGCGCACTACCTCGGCCGCCGCTCCCGGCCCACCGGCTGGCTGGTCGCCTTCAGCGTCGGCACGTTGCTCTGCTACTGGGCCGTGCTCGGCACCACCCACCCGACCGGCGAGGATCCCGTCCCCACCGGCGTCGCGACCGCCACCTGGCTGCTCGTCTTCTGGTTCGCCCCGGTGGCCGTCGCCGTCCCGCTGAAGGCCACCGCGCCGATCGGGCTGTTCGGGCTGGCGCTCTCCGTCCCCGCCGCGGCGCTGGCCGGCATCCCGACCGCCACGGCGCTCGGCCTGGCCGTCGGCTCCGGGATCGCCATGGTCTTCATCGGCGCGACCTGGCGGGGCACCGCGTGGATCGCCGCCGTGGTGTGGGAGCTCGACGCCGCCCGCGAGGCGCAGGCCCGGCTCGCCGTCGCCGAGGAACGGCTCCGCTTCTCCCGCGACCTGCACGACGTGCTCGGCCGCAACCTCACCACCATCGCGCTGAAGAGCGAGCTCGCCGTCCAGCTCGCCCGCCGCGGCCGCACCGAGGCGGCCGACCAGATGGTCGAGGTCCAGCGGATCGCCCGGGAGTCGCAGCGCGAGGTCCGCGAGGTCGTCCGCGGCTACCGGACGGCCGACCTGGCCGCCGAGGTCGCCGGCGCCCGGTCCGTGCTGCGCGCCGCGGGCGTCGAGTGCGACATCGACCTCGGCCCGGGCTCCGCCGCCCTGCCGCTCACGGCCCAGTCCGTGCTCGGCTGGGTCGTCCGCGAGGCGACCACCAACGTGCTGCGGCACAGCGAGGCCGGGCGCTGCACGGTCACCCTGCGCCTCGACGGCGGGCAGGCCCGGCTGACGGTCGAGAACGACGGCGTCACCGGCCCGGCGGCCGACCGCGACCACCCCGGCACCGGCCTGCTCGGCCTGCGCGAACGGCTCGCCGCCCACGGCGGCGGGCTCGCCACCCCGCCCGCCGACCCGGGCCGATTCCGGCTCACCGCATCGCTCCCGCTCGACCTCCCGGCCCTGGAGGTGGCCGCCCCGTGACCGATCCCGTCCGCGTCCTGCTCGCCGACGACGAGCACCTCATCCGCGGCGCCCTGGCCACCCTGCTCGGGCTGGAGGACGACCTGCAGGTCGTCGCCCAGGCCGCGTCCGGGCCGGAGGCCCTCGCCATGGCCCGTGCGCACCGGCCCGACGTCGCCGTCCTCGACCTGCAGATGCCGGGGCTCGACGGGCTGGAGGTCGCCGCCGAGCTGCGACACGTCCTGCCGGGCTGCCGGACGATGATCGTCACCGGGCACGGCAGGCCCGGCTACCTCAAGCGGGCCCTGGAGGTCGGGGTGCGCGGGTTCCTGCCGAAGACCGTCTCCGCTTCCGACCTCGCCGGCATCATCCGCACGGTCGTCGCGGGCGGCCGCTACGTCGACCCGGAGCTCGCGGCCGACGCCATCAGCGCGGGCGACAGTCCGCTCACCCCGCGGGAGACCGACGTCCTGGAGCTCGCCGCGCACGGCACCTCGATCGCCGAGATCGCCGAACGGGCCGCCCTCTCCCCCGGCACCGTCCGCAACTACCTGTCCTCCGCCGCCGGCAAGCTCGGCGCCGAGAACCGCCACGCCGCCGTCCGCATAGCCCGCGAACACGGCTGGATCTAAGACGGGCAGCACAGGGGCGCGTGGGGGCACCTCCCGGCCGAAGGCCGGGGGGAACTGCGCAACCCGGACGGGGCTCACGGACGAATCGGGGTCATCCCCTGTTCGTCACGGTGCCCACCCCCGGACTGCGTAGTTCCCCCGCCCTGATGTGGCTGGCCCGGTGTGGCTCCCTGTCAGGCCCAGGACGTCCCGGTGAGGCGCTCGTAGGCCTCGATGTACTTGGCGCGGGTCCGCTCGACGATCTCGGCGGGCAGGGCCGGCGGCGGCTCCTCGCCGGTGCGGTCCCAGCCGGACTCCGGCGAGGCCAGCCAGTTGCGGATGATCTGCTTGTCGAAGGACGGCTGGACCTGGCCCGGCTGCCACTCGTCGGCGGGCCAGAAGCGGGAGGAGTCCGGCGTCAGCACCTCGTCGCCGATGATCAGCTCGCCGTCCAGCAGACCGAACTCGAACTTGGTGTCGGCGAGGATGATCCCCCGGTCGCGGGCGATGTCCCGGGCCCGGGCGTACACCGCGAGGGTGGTCTGCCGCAGGGTGGCGGCCAGCTCGGCCCCCAGGCGGCGGGCGGTCTCCTCGTAGGGGACGTTCTCGTCGTGCTCGCCGACCTCGGCCTTGAGGGCCGGGGTGTAGATCGGGGCGGGCAGCTCGGAGCCGTCCTCCAGGCCGTCGGGGAGGGCGATGCCGCAGACGGTGCGGGAGTCCCGGTACTCGACGAGGCCGGAGCCGGTCAGGTAGCCGCGGGCGACGCACTCGACCGGCACCATCTCCAGGCTGCGGCAGATCAGCGTCCGGCCCTTCCAGTCCGCGGGGGCGCCGGCCGGCAGCTCGGTGGAGACCACGTGGTTGGGCACCAGGTCGGCGATCCGCTCGAACCACCACAGCGAGAGCTGGGTGAGGATGCGGCCCTTGTCCGGGATCTCGTTGGGCAGCACCCAGTCGAAGGCGGAGGTCCGGTCGCTGGCCACCATCACCAGGTCGCCGTTGGCGGCACGGTACAGGTCGCGCACCTTGCCGGTGTGCAGGTGGACCAGGCCGGGAACCTGGACGGGCTCGGGCTTGGTGACAAATCCGCTCAAGGTCGTCTCGTCCTCAGGGAAGGGGGCTGACGGCCCGAGTCTTTCACGTCGGCCCGCCGGCCTCCTTGCAGAGGTGGTCGAGCAGGTTGGCGGTGGCCCGCTGGACGCGCTCGTCGGTGTGCCCGGGACGGTCCAGCGCCGGCGACCAGGCGAAGGTGCCGGCGGCGAAGACGTACGCGCCGCTGGGCGCCCGGTAGAGCGAGGTCTGCTGGTGCCGCAGCCGCCCGGCGCTGTCGCGGTACGGGGAGTGGGCGAGCAGGGTCCGCTCGGTGTGGTCGGGCAGTGGGGCCCGCGGGTGGTAGTGGTCGGCCTCGCCGGCGACCAGGCCGGGCAGCGGGTCGCCGTCCTGGAGGCCGGTGCCGGCCCACAGCCAGTGGCCGGTGTTGCGGGCGATCATCGGGGCGGGCGAGGGGACCCGCCCGGCGTACTGCACGCCGAGCAGGGCCTGCTCCGGCTCTCCGGCCTCGCGCCAGAGCGCGCCCGGGGTACCGGGCAGCCCGGCGGCCGGGTTGCCGGCCGGGACCTTCTGCCGCTTGCGGCAGTTGAGCAGCCGGTTCGGTTCGCCGGACGGCCCCGGCGAGAGGTCGACCCGCCAGTACATGGTGTTGGCGGAGAGGAAGACCAGCGAGGTGCCGGTGTCGCGCGCGAACTCGACCGTCCGCCGCATCGGCTCGGACCAGTACTCGTCGTGCCCGGGGAAGACCATCGCGCGGTGGTGCTCCGGCTCGACCAGGCCGGCGTGCAGGTCGGTGGCGGTGGCGTAGGCCAGGTCGTAGCCGTACCGCTCGGCCCAGCGGATGAAGTCGTAGGCGTGGCCGACGTGCAGCGGCAGTCCGGCGCCGGCGTGCGGGCGGTCGAAGGAGACGGTGACGGCGGCCTCGGACTCGCCGACCAACCGGCCCTGCCCGTCCCAGGCGTGGTAGAGGCTGGCCCCGGTGTGCCCGTCCTCGGGGAAGAGGTTGTAGGCCTGCCAGGTCACGTCGGGCAGGACGAGCAGCAGGTCCGCCGGGTGCTCCGGGTCGGCGTCGCGGACGGTGAACGGGACGTGGCTGCGGTGCCGGTCGTCGGCGGTGGTGAGGACCGCAACGTACGCGCCGGGGCGCCAGTGCGCGGGGATGTGCAGCCGCCAGGACTGCCACCAGTGGTGGCAGGAGACGGTACGGCCGACGACCAGCGGCGCGGCCTGGGCCAGGCCGGAGATCAGCGGGCTGGAGGTGACCTGGCGGGCGCCGTCGCCGCCGTAGTGGCCGATCCGGTAGACGTCCACGGTGAACTCGCGGGGCGGGTTCACCGTCACCCGGAAGTCCACCGAGCCGCCGGGCCGGACCACGCCGGCCGAGGCGAACCCCTTGATCTGCTGGTCGACGTCGTCGGCGTTGGCCGGGCTGTTCACCACCGGCGCGGGCCGGGGCGCGCTCAGCGGCTGCTGGCCCGGTGCGTCGACGCTGACGTACCACGGCACCCCGCCGTCGGCGAGGTACTGGTCGGGGCTGCGCAGCCACGGCAGCGGCCCCTGGCCGAAGGGGTCGGACACGCCGTGCGCCAGCGTGCCGGACTCCCAGCGGCGGTTGAGTTCCGTCCCCACGCGCCCCTCCCACGGTCGCCGGCGTCAGGCTCGGCGCGCCCGTCCGCGACTGGCATGTGCCACACGGATGTGCGTGCGGTCCAGCACACCACAGGTTGCTGGCACTGCGTCACCCCACCGTAGCAACTGGTAGGCAAGACGCCCGATTCCGCATGATTCGTCATCAACTGCGCACGGGGCGCGCGAGCCGCACGCCCGCCGTCTCCAACCAGCCCCGCAGCGGTGCGTCCTTGCCGAGTTCGACGGCCTGGCCGACCACCGCGACGAGGTCGGCCCGCCGTACGCCGCCCATCAGCAGCACCGGGCCGTCCAGCCAGTCCAGGCCGGCGACGGCGGCACCGGCGTCGACCACGGCGCAGCTGACCATCGCGGTGAGGTGGTCGGCGAGCAGGTCGCGGGCGTGGCGGCCGGGCGCGGTGTGGCCGCAGCGGCCGGCCAGCGCGGCGGCCAGGGCGTCTCCGCCGCCGCCGGCGAGCCGGGCGAGCACCCGCGCGAGCGGCGGGCCGTCGGCCCGCCCGGCCCCCGGGTCGTCCAGGGCGGCCTGCAGCACGGCGGACTTGTCGCGCCAGCCGCGCACGGCGACCTCACCCGGGTAGGCGTCCCATTCGAGCGGCTGCCAGCCGCCGGGCGGCACCTGGTGGAGCAGGTCGGCGGCGAGCAGCGAGACGGCGGCGTCCACCCGGCCCGGCTCCTCCAGCAGGTCGCAGGCGGGCCGGTCGCCGAGGCGGGTCTCGTAGCCGTCGGCGAGCCGGTCGCGGCGGGCCAGCTCGGTGAGCGCGGCGACCACGCCCGCGTTCAGGTGCTCGGGGTGGCGGCCGAGCCGCCAGGCGGGCAGCGCGACCCGGGTGAGCAGGCGGTCCCACCCCGCGTAGGCGAGGCCGACCTGCTCCTGGGCGGCGATCCGCATCCCGTAGTCGACCGCCCTGGCCTGGTGCGATGCCCAGGCCGCCGCCGAGCGCTCCAGCTCGGCGGAGTGCTCGCGGCAGGCGCCGAGCAGCAGGCGGTTGATCCGGTCGATCACCGCGGCCGGGCCGCGGTGCGGCTCGCCGAGCGCGGCGTCCAGACTGCGGACGAAACGCCGGGCGGCGGCGATGTCGGTGTCGGCGGCGACGGCGGTGCCGGCCACCACGGGGGCGAGCAGGGCGCGGAGCTCACCGGCCCGCATCCACCACAGGAAGGGCGAGCCGAGCACCAGGACGGGCGCCGGGTGCGGGGTGCCCCGGCGGTGCGGGCCGGCGGGCTCCTCCAGCCAGCTGTCGCAGTCCGGGGTCAGCGCGATCCCGGAGGGCACGGGCACCTCCAGGCGCTCGGCGAGGTCGACCAGCAGCCGGTAGAGCTCGGGCGCCTCCTCCGGGCGGACCGGGACGGCCGGGGTGGCCGGCGGCACCGCGGTGCGGTGCGAGCGGTGCACCAGCCAGCCGGTCACCAGCGCCAGGACGGCGACGGCGGCCACCGCCCAGCGGACGGCGTCCCACGTGCCGCCGTCGGGCGAGCCCGGCGCGCCGATCCGGCCGGTGAGACGGCCCGCCAGCAGCACGACGGCCAGGGCGGCGGGGACAACGGTGGCGGCCAGGGCCCAGCCACGGATTCGCAGCACGGCCTGGGCATGCGCGCGTGCGGCGTCGACAGCGGCCATTCGGCGCGGCACCCCCTTCGGAGCGGTCGGAGGCCAGTGGGCCGGGGCCGGCAGGGCCGGCGGGACCGGTGGCCGAGGCGTCCGAGCGACTCGAAATGATCAGTATCCGACCGGGGCTCGGCGGCAGCCGCCCCCGGTTGTGCATCCTGCATGGCTCTTCTGACAGTTTTGACGCCCTCGTGCAGATGGGTGTTCCGGATCGCACCGCTTTCCACTCGTCCTGGTGACGGTGCGAACAATCCGGACGCCCCCAGCATCCCCCCGGGAGCGTCGCCCCACCCGGCGGCGGTACCGCGGGTGACGCGGTCCGGCACCGCGGGCGGGCGCGATTCAGCGCACCCTACGACCGGAGCGCCGGTTGCGTCAGCCGGATGCCCCATGAGTCACCCGAAGGGCTGGATTCCCGGCTTCAGGGAACCTCCGGAGGTCCGCCGAACGGGTCGAGAAACGCCCGAGGGCGCTGCGCCCATGGGGGTGTCCCCGCGGAGGCAGCGCCCTCGGCGCCGTCGACGGCCGTGCGCTACTGCGCGGCCTTCAGCGCGATGTCGGTGCGGTGGTGCGAGCCCTTGAGCGAGATCTTCGCGACCCCGCGGTAGGCCCGCTCGCGGGCCTCGGCGATGTCGGCGCCGGTCGCGGTGACCGACAGCACGCGGCCGCCGGCGCTGAGCACCTCGCCGCCCTCGCCCGCCCGGGTGCCGGCGTGCAGCACGTGGGTGTGCTCGTCGGCGACCTCGGCCAGGCCCTCGATCGGGTCGCCGGTGCGCGGCGCGGCCGGGTAGCCCTCGGACGCCACGACCACGGTCACCGCGGCGCCCTCGTCCCAGCGCAGCGGCTCCAGGCCGGCCAGCGCGCCCTCGGCGGCGGCCAGCAGCACGCCGGCCAGCGGGGTGCGCAGCCGGGCCAGCACGACCTGGGTCTCCGGGTCGCCGAAGCGGGCGTTGAACTCGATCACGCGGGTGCCGCGCGAGGTCAGCGCGAGGCCCGCGTAGAGCAGGCCGGAGAACGGGGTGCCGCGTCGGCGCAGCTCGTCCACGGTCGGCTGCAGGACGGTGGCGAGCACCTCCTCGACCAGGCCCTCGGGGGCCCAGGGCAGCGGCGAGTAGGCGCCCATGCCGCCGGTGTTGGGGCCCTCGTCGCCGTCCAGGGCGCGCTTGAAGTCCTGGGCGGGGACGAGCGGCAGCACGGTGGTGCCGTCGGTGATCGCGAAGAGCGACACCTCGGGGCCGTCGAGGTACTCCTCGATCACCACGCGCTCGCAGGCCGCGGCGTGCTCCAGCGCGGCCTGGCGGTCGGAGGTGACCACGACGCCCTTGCCGGCGGCCAGGCCGTCGTCCTTGACCACGTACGGGGCGCCGAAGGCGTCCAGCGCGGCGGCCGCCTCCTCGGCGGTGGTGCAGACGTACGAGCGGGCGGTCGGCACGCCGGCGCCGGCCATCACGTCCTTGGCGAAGGCCTTGGAGCCCTCCAGCTGAGACGCCTCGGCGGACGGGCCGAAGACGGGGATGCCGGCCGCGCGCAGCGGGTCGGCGACGCCGGCCACCAGCGGGGCCTCGGGGCCGACCACCACCAGGTCGGCGGCGAGCTCCCGGGCCAGGGCGGTGACGGCCGCGCCGTCCAGCTGGTCGACCGGGTGCACCGTGGCGACCTGCGAGATCCCGGCGTTGCCCGGGGCGCAGTGCAGCTCGGTGACGGCGGGATCGAGGGACAGTGAGCGGCACAGGGCGTGTTCGCGGGCGCCGCCGCCGATTACGAGGACCTTCACGCTTGGCAAGGGTAGTCGGTGGCCGGATCCGTGCTCGTGCCGCCGGGGTGCCGACTGTGGCGAAACCTCCAATGCTGCCGCTTTTCGGCGCATCCGATCTGGAGGATCGTCCAATCCGGAGGGGGCGGGGCGGCCACCGGGCGCCGCCGCAGGCCGCGGGTCATGTCCGCGGGCCCGCCCGGCCTCGCTCGGAAGAGTGAAATCTCGCCGCCCGACGAAACCCTCTCACCTCGGCTTCCGGACCCGAATTCGGATAACGATCACAGCCGAAGCGCCCCCACGGTAAGCCATTTGGGGGTAAGAAGTGCTGATGGACGAGAACCGGCGGACTGCCGGAGCACGGCACCATGGGCGGCTCACACCACCCGCGCACGGAGCCATGTCCGACGATGCGTCGGTTAGACGCACCGTCAGCCGGGCGTCCAGCCAGGACTGCACTGTCACCCGCCACAGGGAGCCCCACAGGTGAGCCAGCCGGAAATGCAACCCGAGGAGAGCCCCTGGGGCAAGGACGTCGGTGAGGAGGACCAGCCCTCCCCGGCCTCGGCCGGCCGCACTCCGACGCGCCGCCGCACCGACCTGAGCGCCCGTCAGTTCCCGCTCGGCGACTGGGGCGAGCCCGCCGAGCGGCTGGAGGAGCTCTACCGCTGGTCCGAGGAACGGGCCGTGGAGGCGATCGACTGGTACCGCAAGGACCGTGTCTGGAAGCGGCGTTGGGCCCGGCTGCTGCGCTTCGGCGCCGCGGTGTCCGGCGTCGCCGGGGTGAGCGCCCCGCTGGTCGGCATGACCGGGGTCCTGGACGGCGCCGCCGGCTGGGGCTACGTGGGCCTCGCGGCGTCGGCCGCCTGCCTGCTGACCGACCGCGGCTTCGGCCTGACCTCCGGCTGGATGCGGGACGTCTCCACCGCGCAGGCGCTGCAGCGGCGACTGGAGGCCTTCCAGTTCGACTGGGCCTCGGAGTGCGTCCGCGAGGTGCTCGGCCCCACCGAGGGCACCGCGGGCGAGGCCGCCGAGCGCTGCCTGGGCGTGCTGCGGCGGTTCTGCGAGGACGTCTCCGACATGGTCCGCACCGAGACCTCGGAGTGGATGCTGGAGTTCCGCGCGACGATGACCCAACTGCCCACCCAGGCACCGGGCGTCTGGGGCGGCCGCTCCGAGGGCGGGATCGGCGCCCAGGTGCGGGTGCTGCCGCCGCCCGGTACCCGGCCCACCATGCCGCGCCAGCGCCCGCCGGAGGGCCCGCTGCGCTGACCGCGCGCACCGACAGCAGAGGGCGGGCCCGGCGGGCCCGCCCTTCCGTGTGCCGGCCGCGGCCGAGGCCCCGGCCCCGGCTCGGGCTCGGGCTCGGGCTCAGGCTCAGGCGAAGACGATCATCGAGCCCTGGGTGACGCTGCGGGTCGCCGCCGCGTACAGGCCGGCCCAGGCGTGCCGCTCCCGCGCGAACGGGTGGTGCGCCTCGTCCAGCGGCGGGGCGAAGGGCTGTTCGAGGCCGGTCGGCGAGAGCGGCCGGGTCGGTGCCGGCGGTTCGAGCACGTCGATGCCCAACACCGGTGCCACCGCCTGCAGTTCGCGGAGCAGACCGTACGAGGAGCCGAGCGGGCCGCCGGTCGCCAGCAGCGCGTCGTCGACCAGCGGGACGGGGAACTCCACCGGGA
>NZ_JBEYFP010000205.1:0-9508 GCF_040634455.1 Kitasatospora sp. NPDC007106 | reverse complement strand
CGGCGGCGGGGGCGGCCAGCGGCAGTGCCGCAGCCACCACGGCTAGGGCGGCCGAGGCCGTCGCGGCGAGGGGGCGGCGGGGCCCGTCTGGTCTGCTGCGGAACGGCATGACGTGTTCCTCCCGGGTGATGCGCCGGCCCGGGGGCGCGCCGCGGGCGGGACGGTGGACGGGGGCTGTGCGGCGTGCGGTGCCGCGTCGACCGTCGACGATGCGTGCGGCGGATGGGGCTTGGGAGCGCTCCCATGATGGGAGGGGGCGCCGGGCATGTCAATCTTCCCGACGTGCCGGGACGCCCCCGCCGCGGCAATCCGGCGCTCAGGCCGTCCCGGTCTCGGCGGACTTCATGATCCGGAGGAGGGGCGAGATGTCCTTCTCGAAGGTGAATTCGCGCAGGAGCGTGGTCCACCGTCCGTCCTCGCGCCGCCAGACGAAGCCGTACCGGATCGGGACGCCGTGCTGGACCCGGTGCATGACGACCGTTCCCTGGTCACCGTGTTCACTCGTCGCGAGGAAACGCACGTCGTCGATGTCCTCGCCCACCCGCTGCCCCTGGTCCCGCAGGGTGCGGAAGCGCGTCATGAACTGCTCCTTCGTCAGGATCGCGACCTGACCCGCCTCGTCGACCCGGATGTTCTCGAAGCCCGGGTCGTAGAGGACGTCGAGCGCCTCCACGTCCATCGCGAGGCCGGCGTTCAAGTACTCCCGCATGCGTGCGACCAGCGACCGGTCCATGGTCGACTCCCCTTCCGTCGTTGTCGTCCCGGCGGTTCGTGCGCGTGGTGAGCAACGGCCCGGGAACGCCGCCGCCCGCACTCCAGAGTTCCACCCGGGGGCGACAGACCACCTGCAGACCACTGACAGCCGACTCTCGCGCGAGCCGCGCACCGGGCGCTCACGTCGACCGGGGAAAGCGTCGACCGGGGAAGGCGGCGGCCGGGGGACGGCCGTTGACAATTGTCATTCGCGGCCGGTGACGCGGCATCACTACCGGAGCGGAGCGCCGAAGCGCGAGGCTGGCGGCCATGGGGACGACACAGGCGGTGATGACGGCCGAAGGGCTGCGGTACCGGTACGGCGGGACGCTCGCACTGGACGGGGTGGACCTGCGGGTCGACCCGGGGGAGTGCGTCGCACTGCTCGGGCCGAACGGCGCCGGGAAGTCGACGCTGGTCGCCCTCACGGTCGGGCTGCTCGCTCCCCAGCAGGGGACGGTTCGGGTGCTCGACGGCGATCCGCGCCGCGCGGCGACCCGGCGGCGGCTCGGGGTGGCGCAGCAGACGCCCGGCTTCCCGAACACGCTGACCGTCGGCGAGCTGGTGACCGGAGCCGCCGTCCGCGGCGGGCTACGGGCCTCGGCCGCCGAGCCGGTGCTGGCGGAACTCGGGCTCGCCGAGCTGCGGCGCCGGCGGGTGCCCAGGCTGTCGGGCGGTCAGAAGCAGCGGGTGCAGCTGGCGATGGCCCTGGTCACCGAGCCGGCCCTGCTGGTGCTCGACGAGCCGACCGTGGGCCTGGACACCGCGGCCAGGCGGCACTTCTGGCAGATCCTGGCGCTGCGCCGGGCGCGCGGCGCCGGGGTGCTGGTGACCACGCACCTGATCGAGGAGTCGGCCGCGGTCGCGGACCGCGTGGTGGTGCTCGACCGGGGCCGGATCCTGGCCGACGCGCCCCCGGAGGAGCTGGTGGCGCGGCTGCCCGACCGCACCGTGACCGTCCGCACCCGCCTCGACCTGCGGGAGGTCGGGCAGGTGCCGGGCGTGCTCTCGGTCACCGCGGAACACGATCTGATGCGGATCCAGACGCGCTCGCCCGAGGACCTGCTGCGGGTGCTGCTGGACCGGGACGGGCAGCTGTCGGAGCTGCGGGTGCAGGACGCGGGCCTGGAGGAAGCCGTGCTCGCGCTGACGGACGGGGCGGAGGCGGCACGGTGAGCGCGACGACGGCACGGGTCTTCGGAGTGGAGCTGCGGGACGAGCTGCGGGCGATCGTGCGCGAGCCCACCTCGTTGTTCTTCAGCATCCTCATGCCGGTCGGGTTCTTCGTGCTGTTCAACCTGCTCTACGGCCACCGGGTGACCCAGGGGCTGCCGGCCGGAACGGCGATGGTGGCCACCTTCGGCACCTACGGGGTGATCACGGTGGCCGCGCTGCAACCGGGGATCGGCGTCGCGCAGGACCGCGACCTCGGCTGGCTGCGGACGAGGCGGGTCTCCGCCGTGCCGATCGGGATCAGCCTCGCCGCGAAGGCCGCGGCCGCTCTGCTGTACGCGGTGGGAGTGCTGGCGCTGATGGGGGTGGCGGCCGCGGCCTTCGGCACCCTGCACGCCTCGGTGTGGCAGCTGGTGCGGCTGGCGGCGGTCCTGCTGCTGGGCACCGTGCCGTTCACGCTGGTGAGCGTGGCGGTCGGGCTGCGGCTGCGCCCCAACGCGACGATCGCGCTGCTCAATGCGCTGCTCTTCCCGCTGGCGGTACTGTCGGGGTTGTGGATCCCGATCCAGTTGCTGCCCCGGACGGTGCGTCAGATCGCCGAGTTCCTGCCCACGTACCACCTCGCCCGACTCGGGCTCGCCCAACTGGGCGGGGGCAGCGTGCTGATCCACGTCCTCGCCCTGCTGGTGACGACGGCGGCGGCGCTCGGACTGGCGACCCTGGCCCACCGCCACGCCCGGACGTGACCGCCCCGCGGGCCACCGCGCCCGGGTCGCGCGCCGGCCGGCTGCGGACCTGGGACTGGGTCCACCTCGGCTATCTGCTCTTCGTGCCCGCGCAGCCGTACTTCTCGCCCCGTCCGGCGTGGTGGGAGTGGCCGCTGGCGACCGCAGTGTGCGCCGCCACGGCCGCGCTGTACGCGGCGAAGCTGCTGCGCGGCCCGGACGCGCGCCACGTCTGGACGGCGATCGTCCCCATGGCGGCGATCGGCGCGCTGGCCACCCCGTTCAACACCAACGCGAGCGTGCTCTTCGTCTACGCAGCGGCGGTCGCGGGCGACACCCTGTCGTGGCGCGGGGCGCGGCCGTGGTTCGCGGCCCTGACCGTCCTGAACGGCGCCGCCGCCGCGGTCTCGCGGGTGCCGATGCCCTACCGGCTGTGGGGGTTCGTGTCGGCGTCGGTGCTGATCTGGGTGATCGGGCTGCTCGAACTGCGGCAGCGCGACCGGTGGCAGGAGTGGGAGAACGAGCGGCTTCGCACCTCGCAGGTCGAGCTGCTGGCGACCCTCTCCGAGCGCGAGCGGATCGCGCGCGACCTGCACGACCTGCTCGGGCACTCCCTGACCGCCGTGGTGATGCGCGCTCAGCTGACCAAGGAGCTGGTGCCCGTCGACCCGGAACGGGCGAGGGCCGAGGCGGAGGAGATCGAACGCAACGCCCGCGAGGCGCTGGCCGCGGTGCGCAGCACGGTCACCGGCTGGCGGCGGACCACCGTCCGCAGCGAACTGGAGGCGGCCCGGCGGGCGTTGGCCGGGACGGGGGTGAGCCTCGGCGTGGACTGCGAGGACGGGCTGCGGCTGGTCGCGGGGGTCGAGCACGAACTGGGGCTGGCGCTGCGCGAGGCGGTGACCAACGTGGCCCGGCACGCCCGGGCCACGCACTGCCGGATCGGACTGGACGCGGACGACAGGAGGGTACGGCTGGTGATCGCGGACGACGGGATCGGCGGCTCGGCGCCGGAGGGCACCGGGCTGACCGGGCTGCGGGAGCGGATCGCGAAGCTCGGCGGTGCGGTGCAGCGCAGCGGCTCGGCCGGCACGACGCTGACCATCACCGTTCCGCTCGGGGCGGCGGCCCGGTGATCCGGGTGGTGCTGGCCGAGGACCAGGGCATGGTACTGGGCGCCTTCGCCGCCCTGCTGGACCTCCAGCCCGACATCACGGTGGTGGCGACCGCGACGGACGGCGACGACGCCCTGGCCGCGGTGCGCGAGCACCGCCCCGACGTGCTGGTGACCGACATCGAGATGCCCGGCCGCACCGGCCTCGACCTGGCTGCGGAGCTGAACCGGACGGCCGATCCGACCCGGGTGCTGATCGTGACCACCTTCGCCCGCAGCGGCTACCTGCGCCGCGCGGTCGACGCCGGGGTGGCCGGCTACGTGCTCAAGGACGCGCCGATCGGCGAACTCGCCGCGGCGCTGCGCCGCGTGCACGCGGGTGAGCGGGTGGTCGCGCCGGAGCTCGCGGTGGCCGCGTGGGACGCGGCCGATCCGCTGACCGACCGGGAACGGGAACTGCTGCGCGCGGTCGCGGACGGCGCGGGCAACGCGGAGATCGCGGCGCGGTTGTGCCTGGCCGAGGGCACCGTGCGCAACTACCTGTCCACCGCGATGGCCAAGCTGGGCGCACGCAACCGCACCGACGCGGCCAGGACGGCACTGTCGCGCGGCTGGTTGTAGCGGCGGTGCCCTCGTCGGTGCCCGCGTCGGGCCCTCAGGCGGGGACGAGCGGCCCCGGGGCCGGCCCGGAGGACAGGGCGAACCGGAGGTCGTGCAACGGCCGGCCGGTGCCGTGCCAGATGGAGAGCGCGTAGACGCTGATCGGGTAGTGGACCCAGCGCGGCGGCGCCCACACCGTGCCCCGCACGGTGGCACCGCGGCCGCCGGCGTCCAGACCGGAGGGTACGTCCCCGGCCTCCACCAGCAGGTCCCAGGCCCTGCGCGGCACCGCGAACTCCGCCTCGTCCAGCGTGCCGCGCAGGTTGGCACGCAGGATCGTCGTCGCCGCGAGGTCGAGCGTCAGGGCGCCGTCGACCAGCGCGCGGTCGATCCGGTGCCCGGCGGCGGCCAGCTCCTCGCACAGCCGGTCGACCGCGGCCGTGAGCAACTCCTTCGCGGCGCGTTCGGTGCCGGCCGCGCGGCACAGCAGCGCCTGGAAGTGCACCTCCTCGGGCACCACGACCCGGTCGCCGATGACCGTCCGCAGCAGCGCCGCGTCCAGGTCGGCCGGCTCCCGGTGGGCGGCGGCGACGTTGCGGGCGACGGCGCGCAGGAACGGGTCGGCGCAGTCCTCCAGCAGGAACGACCACAGCCGCTCGCAGAGGTCGACCGTGCGCACGCCGGTCGTGGCGTGGACGACGCGCAGGGCGCAGCGCAGCAGGATCTTCTGGAACAGCGTCATGGAGACGCGGAAGGCCATCCCGCGCACCCACTCGTCGGCGGTCATGCCGTCGTGGGCGACGACGACCTCGGCGACGAGTTCGGGGTTGGTGACGTCGCACGGCATCCGTCGCGTCGTCAGCTTGTGCTCGTCCTGGAAGGTCTCCCGCGCGTACTCGGTGTTGTTGAGCAGCAGCAGCGGATAGATCACCGGGGAGCCGCCGGCGGTCAGCACCTCCTCGACCCCGGCGAGGTAGGAGTCGTAGGTCTCGCCGGGCAGGCCCCAGATCAGGTCCGTGTAGGTCGGCACGTCCAGTGCGCGGAACCGGGACAGCAGCCGGCGGTAGTGGTCGGTGCGGATGTTGGCGCGGTTGGCGATCCTCAGCACGTCCGGGTCGAAGGACTGCGCGGACAGCGTGATGGCGCCGGTGAGTTCGGCGGCGTGCAGCATGCCGGCGATCTCCACGATGCGGTCGTTGCCGTTCTTGGCCCAGTTGGTGCTGATGACCAGCCGCTTGCCGTGGCGGCGGGTGAGCTCCACGATGTGCTCGGCGATCTGCCGGTCCCGGGCGACGATGCCGAAGTTGGCGTCCGCGATGAACAGGGTGGCGTCTGTCGGCATCAGCCGGACGAGCCGGTCCAGTTCGCCGAAGATCCGCTCCAGGTCGAACTGGCGCACCTTGGAGTTGGTGGCGCCGCCCCAGTAGCAGAAGGCGCACTTGTAGGGGCAGCCGCGGTTGGTCTCGTAGACGATCATCGACGAGCCGGCGATCTCCTCGTCGGAGTAGACCGAGGTCAGGATCGGCGAGACGACCTGCTCGAGGTCGGTGATCCGGTCCGCGTCCGGGGTGGTGACGACGGCGCCGTCGGACCGGTAGCTGATGCCGGGGACACCGGCGAGTTCGCCC
This sequence comes from Kitasatospora sp. NPDC007106, assembly GCF_040634455.1. Lineage (NCBI taxonomy): Bacteria > Bacillati > Actinomycetota > Actinomycetes > Kitasatosporales > Streptomycetaceae > Kitasatospora > Kitasatospora sp. NPDC007106. Next base: position 3,515 of record NZ_JBEYFP010000205.1, on the reverse strand, counting down.
CCCGCCAGGAAGCAGCGGACCAGATCGCGGAACCGCAGCTCGCCCTCGCCGTGGACCAGCACGTCCACCCAGGGCGCCTCGGCGAACAGCGGGTCCTGCTGGTGGCTGACGTCGTTCCCGCCGAGGACGACACGGCAGTCCGGCCAGCGCTCCTTCACCCGGCGGGCCAGCTCCAGGGACTGGGCGCGGTTCCAGAAGAACACCGTCAGCGCGACGGCGAACGGCTCGTCCCAGGAGTCCAGCAGCTCGGTCACGGCCCGCTCGCCGCCGCTCTGCTCGCGCACGCTGATCCGGAACTCGCAGGCGTCGTCGAGCACCGGGTCGGCGACCGCGGTGGCCTTCAAATAGCCGAGGGTGACGCTGTACCGGACGCCGTGCATTGCGGTGAACTCGACGAGCTGGACGGTCTTCTTCTTCGCGGCCGCCCCGGCCGGCGAGGTGGAGGTCATGGCTACCAATCCGTGCAGTCGGCAACGGCTACACACGGTCGCAGCGCGCGGTGGTGCCGTCAATAACGCGCGATTTGTAGCGTAAGTATCCCGGAGGATACCGGCCGCGAGTCGAAATGCTTTCCGGTGCGGCCGGATCGGATGGTGCACATTGACGGCTCCGGTGGCTCGATGTAGCGTCGGCCCGGATCCCCCGCCCCACGCCAACTGGCCAAGTCTCCATGCCAGCGGGCCCGGAGCGGGTGGACGACCGCCGCAGACGTCGATCGCACGGATATCCAGGAAATTCCCGGAGATCCGGTCCAAGGAGTGGTGTCGGTGCGCTTCGGGCTTTCCTTCCTACCTGACTGCACGCCCGAGACGAAATCCCCGCAGGCCTATTTCAGTGACGCGCTGGAATTGTCCGTCCGGGCGGAGCTCGGTGGCCTGGAAACCATCAAGATGACCGAGCACTATCTCCACCACTACGGCGGCTACTGCCCGAGCCCGCTGGGATTCCTCTCCGCGGTGGCCGCCCGGACGGCGTCGGTCAGGCTGATGACCGGCTGCGTCCTGCCGGTGTTCCACCACCCGATCCAACTGGCCGCGGAAGCCGCGCAGGTCGACGCGATCAGCGGCGGCCGGCTGGACGTGGGATTCGCCCGGGCCTATCTGCCCGACGAGTTCGACGCCCTGGGCCTGCCCATGGAGGAGAGCACCGAGCGGTTCCGGGAGACCGTCCGGGCGGTGCTGCGCCTGTGGACCGAGGAGGAGGTCAGCGAGGACACGCCGTTCTTCTCCTACCGCGACGTGACCGGCCTGCCCCGGCCCACCCAGCGGCCGCACCCGCCGGCCTGGGGAGCCGCGGTGCGCACCCCGGAGAGCTTCACCTGGCTGGGCACGGAAGGGCTGGGGCTGCTCATCACCCCGCTGATCTCGCCGCACGAGTTCCGCGACCACCTGACCCTCTACCGCGACGCGTTCCACGCCGCGCACGGCGGCACCGGGCTCCGCCCCCGGGTCGCGGCCAGCCTGCCCCTGGTGGTCGCCGACACCGACGCCCGCGCGGAGCGGATCGCCGAGACCCACCTGCGGCGCTACCTGGACGTGTGGGCCCTGGCCGTGAACGCCTGGGACCGCAGGGAGTCCACCGCCTACCGCGGCTACTCCGGGTTCGGCTGGATGCTGCGCGGCCTGAAGCCCACCGAGCTCTTCACCCGGGGCGGCGCGATCGTCGGATCCCCGGCCACGGTCGTCGACCGGATCCGTGCCTTCAACGACCACATCGGCGGCGTCGACCAGATCCTGTGGCAGATCGACTTCGGTGCGATGCCGCTCGCCGAGGCTGGGCAGACCCTGGAGCTCTTCTGCTCCGAGGTGCTGCCCGAAGTGAAATCACTGTGACGAACCGTCACCCGGAACACGAGGGGGGGTGTGAAGACATGGAGGGATTCGAGGACCTGGTGCTGGACGACGGCGCCTTCGAGCTCGTCGACCTGGGCGAGGTGGTGCCCGCGTCGGTGACGGCCGGCTACGGCCTGACCGAGCTGTCCGCTTCCGGCGGCGCCAGCAGCTGTTGCTGCTGCTGCCCGTGCTGCTCCTGCACCTGACCGGGGTGCTGATCGATCCGGCACCCGTGCTCTAGCCGGTGCGCGTGCGTGTACGAGGACCGGGTGGCTCTCGGTCCTCCTCCTGACCTGTCATCGGATCTGCCTGGAGAAGCGGTGGTCATGGACGTCGATGTCGAGCGGATCCGGCCGCGCCTGCGTGGTGACGTGTACGTCATGCGGGTGCCCGAGGGCGCGTACATCCGCAGCAACCTGGGCGGATCGATGCTCAAGGGCGCGTCGACCTACGAGTGGATCCAGCGGATCGCGCCACTGCTGGACGGCACCAGGACCCTCGGCGAACTGTGTGCGGCCGTGCCGGAGCAGAGCCGTGCCGCGCTGGCCAGACTGACCCTGCTGCTGCTGGGCAAGGGCTACGTCAAGAACGTCCTGGACGACCGCCCGCACACCCTCACCGCCGACCTCGCCAGGACCTACGCCGCGAACATCGCCTTCGTCGAGTACTTCACGGACTCGCCGGAACTGCGCTTCGAGCGCTACCGCGAGGCCGCCGTCGTCCTGACCGGCGCGGGCCCGCTGCTGCAGGCACTGACCAACGCGCAGCTGCGCTCCGGCGTGCGCACCGCGACGGTCGCGCCGTTCCCCGAGTCCCCGTTCGACCGGGACCGCGTCGCCGAGCACCTGGCCGCGGCCCGGGCGCTCGACCCGGACCAGCGACTCGCCCACCTGGAGGCCGTCGACGACGACCGGCTCGCGGCCGGCGCCGCGATGGTGCTGCACGTCGCCGACCGGCCCATGATCGGGCGGGCCCGGCGGCTACCGAGGACCGCCCGTGCCGCGGGCGCCGCGTTCGCGCAGGCGGTCGCGGTCGGTGACGAGGCGTGGATCGGCCCGGTGATCGGCGAGGACGGCGACGCCACCGCCTGGGAGTCGGCCTGGCGGCGGCTGTGCGCACTCGCGCCGGACCTGCCGGGCGCGGACCTGAGGGACCGTCCGGATCTCGCGCCGAGCGACTTCCTGCGCGGCCCGACCGTCGCCCTGGTCGCCAACCAGCTCTGCTTCGCGGCGTTCCGCCACCTGACCGGCATTGACCGGGGGCAGGCGGCCGACCGGCTGGTCCGGTTCGACCTGGAGACGCTGGAGACCGCGACCCACGCCTTCCTGCCGCACCCGCTGGCACTCCCCGCCGTCCCCGACGACCCGGCCCGACCGGCCGCCCTGTCCGCCGCACCGCCCGTCGACGACGAGGAGCTCGCCCGGCGCGCGGTGGACTGCGTCGACCCCCGGACCGGCGTGTTCGCGGAGATCACCGAGCGCGACTACGAACAGCTGCCGCTGTTCGTCAGCGAGGTGATGGTCTCCGACCCGGTCGGCCTGGCCGGCGGCCCGTTCCCGGTGCACGGCTGCGGCGAGAGCGTCGTCGAATCGCGCCAACGGGCCGTGCGGCGCGCGTTCGAACGCTACGCGGCCGTGATGGCCGACTCCCGTAGGGGCGACCGGCTGCACGTCCACGCCGTGC
>NZ_JBEYFP010000204.1:0-9578 GCF_040634455.1 Kitasatospora sp. NPDC007106 | reverse complement strand
CACCGCCCGGTACCGACGTCCCGCCCGCGGCCGGCCCGGCCGACCCCGCCCGGTCGGGGCACGGCACCTCGGCCGCCGCGTGACGGCCCACGGCGGGCAGCCGCCGTTCCCGGGGTCCGACGACCGGAGCATGGCCCTCCAGATCGAGGTCCTGGCCGCGGAGGCCGAACGGCAGATCCAGGACGGGCTGTGGGAGTTGGCGCCGGGTGATGCGGCGCTGGCGCTCAAGACAGCGTCGGGTCTGGCGGAGGCGGTGGGCCCGGACTCCGGCCGGCCGCCGCTGCCGGGCATCGAGCGCCTGGAGTGCCTGCGCGAGGCGCTCGCCGTCCTCGCGATCGGCATCGCCCGGACGCACGGGCGGCTGGCCTGGTTCCTCGCCCGGGCCAGCACCGCACTCGCGCCGGTCCTCCACTGGAGGGTCCTGCCCGCCGCCCACGGGCTGTCCTTCGGCACGGTCGTCCCGACGCCGGACGAACTCGCCGACGCCGAGAACGCGACCCGCCGCCTGTACGCGGTGCTCACCGGCATCGGCGCCGACGCGGCGGGGCCGCCGGCCGAGGACGTCGAGCCGGGCGGAGACCTCGGCCGCGGCCGCCTCGGCGGCCGGTGCCCGCTCCGGGTCGAGTCCGGCGGCGCCGAGCAGGGCGGGCAGGTCGGCGGGCGCGCCGGAGCGCACCGCCCAGAGGGCGGCCGCCGGGCCGAGGCCGTTCTCCACGACCGCGGCGTGCATCCAGTGGGTGTCGGTCCGCACGTGGTGCGGGCGGACCCACTTGGCGACCCGCTGCCCGAACTCCGCGCGGGGGAAGCCCTCGGCGGTGCGGACGACGTACCCCTCGACCCGTTCGGTGTCGAACCGCAGGGCGCGCAGGGCCTTCTCGTCGAGGACGCCGCGCCACAGCACCCGCGGGGCCGGGACGCCGAGGCGGCGCAGGAAGCGCACGGTGTCGTCCCAGCCGAGGCAGTGGTCGGTGTCGTCCCAGACCGAGAACCCGTAGAACCAGCTGTCCAGTTCGCGGTAGGCGAGCGAGTGCCGGGCGAACAGGTTCTCGCCGCAGACCCGCCAGCCGGCCGGCACCGCCGGGCCGATCCGGCCCTGCAGGGCCTTCACCCAGGCGCGCGAGGGGTGGTGGCCGGAGTCCAGCGAGCGGGCGTGCAGGCCGTCCCGGTAGAGGGTGGTGTTCTCGCCGTCGAGCTTCTCGGTGACGACGACCTCCCGGCCGCGCAGCCCGTCGAGGCCGCCCGCCCGGACGTCGTCCGCCGAGGCCCCCGGCGACCAGGGCAGGTGCGGGGTCCGCGGGTAGCTCACGCGCATGATCCGCTCCTGGTCGGGGTGGTGGGACCCCGTCACTGTAGGAGGCGGCCGCCGACCGATCCATCCGATTTCGCCGCCCTCGGCCGTCCCCGGCCGGACGGTCAGCGCGGAGGGAGGGGGACGCCGGTGCCGGGGGCGGTGGGTGCCCAGGTCGGCTCCGCGGTGGCGGTCTTCGGGTCGGTCTCGTTCATTCCGATCTTCCAGCCGTCCTCGCCGGCGTTCCCGTCGAGACGGAGGCGCAGGGCCATGCGCCGGCCCGTGTCGTGGAAGTAGAGCACCACGGCCTGCCGGTCGATCGCGGGACCCATGAACTCGGCGGTGACCCGGCCCTGCGAGCCCTTGCCGAAGGCCTCCACCCAGATCTTGGCATTGGTCAGTGCCCGGGTCTTCGAGCCGTCGGAGGTGGCCAGGGCCGACAGCCGCCCGGCGTCGCCGTCGGCCATCCGCCAGACCGCCTTCTGCACCACCTCCAGGGTCTCCGAGGACGGGTACCCGGCCACCTGCAGCGCGGTGTGGTCGGCGTAGTCGTTGGTGTACTCCACGTCCGGGTCGGAGGGGAGGCCCAGGTAGACCACGACCACCGCAAGGGTGAGCACCGCCGCGAACAGGGCACTCGTGCGGTTCTGGGTCATCGGTGGGCTCCCGGCGGTGTCGATCATGCGGACGGTCCGCGACACCCTAGCGCCCGTGAAACCCCGGGCCGGAGGCCGCCCCGCGCCCCTACGAGGTGCCCGACCGCCGTGGACCCGCGTGGGCGGGGGCCTGGTCGGAGGAGGCCGGGTCGGCGGGGGCCGGGTCGGAGGAGGCCGGGTCGGCGGGGGCCGTGCGGTGGGGGAGGGCCAGGGCGAGGGCGGTGCCCGCGGTGCCGGCGAGGGCGAGGAGGGCGAAGGACGGGCCCAGGGCGTTCTCCAGGGCGGGGCCGGCCGGGTGCGGGGTGCCGGAGAAGAGGGCGAGGGCGGTGGTGGCGGTGGCCACGCCGAGGGCGGGGCCGGTGTTCATGGCGGTCTGCTGGAGTCCGCCGGCCACCCCGGCGTGGGCGGTGGCGGCCCGGCGGACGACCATCGCCGTCGCGGCGACCATCACCGTGCCGAACCCGGCCCCCATCAACAGGAATCCGGCACCGGTGGACAGCGCCCCGGCCGTCCGGTCCAGCCGGGCGAGCACCAGGACGCCGGCGGTGAGCAGCGCCATGGCCGAGGCGATGGTCCGCCGCGGCCCGTGCCGCTTCAGCAGGACGGGGGCGAGCGGTGCGGCGAGCACCATGGCGGCGGCCAGCGGCAGCGCACGCAGGCCGGCCGAGAACGGGTCCAGCGCCAGGACGTCCTGCAGATACCAGCCGGCGAGGAAGAGCGTGCCGAACATGGCCGCGGAGGCGGCGACCAGGACGCCGAGCGAGGCGGCCACGGCCCGGGAACCGACCAGGTCCGGGGGCACCAGCGGGCTTGCGGTGCGCCGTTCGTGCCGGACGAAGGCGGCGCCGGCCGCCGCGGAGACGAGGGCCCCGAGGGCGGCGGACGCCGTCCACCCGGTCTCCGGCAGGCCGACCAGGGTGTGCACCAGGCAGGCCAGGGCCGTGCCGAGCAGCGCGGCGCCGACCGGGTCGAGCCGTACGGGTGCGGAGGGCGCCGGGGGTGTGCCGCGGAGGCCGAGCGCCAGCACACCGATCACCAGTGCGGGAAGGACGTTGAGGGCGAACACGGCCCGCCAGCCGAGCGCGGTGACCAGGGCCCCGCCGAGGACCGGGCCGGCTGCTGCCGCGGCGCCGATGGCGCTGGTCCGGATCGCGACGGCGGTGGCGAGCCGTTCCGGCGGGTAGGCGGCGCGGAGCATGCCGAGGGTGGCGGGCTGCAGGAGGGCGCCGAAGACGCCCTGGACGACCCGCAGGGCGATCACCCAGCCGATGCCGGGGGCGAGCCCGATGCCGGCCGAGGCCGCGCCGAAGCCGAGCGTGCCGACGGCGAACACCCGCCGGTGCCCGTACCGGTCGCCGAGCCGCCCGGCCAGGATCAGCAGGCTCGCCACGGCGATGAGGTAGCCGGTGCTGGTCCACTGGACCTGGGCGAAGTCCGTGTGCAGGTCGCGCTGCAGGGCGGGCTGGGCGACGGTCAGCACGGTGCCGTCCAGTGCGACGAGGACGGCGCCGGTGGTGCTCGCGGCCAGGGTGAGCCGGGGGGAGGGGCTCATGGCTGCACCGTCCCGAGATGGGCGTCGAGTGCGGCGCGCAGCAGCAGTTCGACGTCCTCCGTGCCGGCGGCGAGCTGCAGGCTTCCCCAGGACCAGAGTTGGGCGGTGCCGTGCAGGTTGGCCCAGAGCGCGGCGGCGGCGACCGCTGGTTCGGTGCCGCCGTGCGGGCGGGCCCGGGAGACGAGGTGCACCAGCACCTCGAAGAGCGGCAGGCTGGTCTCCCGGAGGCCCAGCCGGTTGCTCTCCAGCAGGTCGTGGCGGAACATCAGCTCGAACATTCCGCGTTCGGTGCGGGCGAACTCGAGATAGGCCCGGCCGAGGGCGGTGAGTCGCTCCCTCGGTTCCTGCGGCCCGTCGGCGACGGCTGCGGCGACGCGGTCACCGAGCTCGGCGAATCCCCGCCGGGCGATCGCGGACAGCAGCTCCAGACGGGTGGGGAAGTACCGCCGCGGCGCGCCGTGCGAGACGCCGGCGCGGCGGGCGATCTCGCGCAGGGTGAGGGCCTGCACCCCCTCGGCGGCCAGCAGTTCGACCCCGGCCCCGATCAGCCGCTCACGCAGCCCGATGTTCTCCTCGTCCATGGTAGACAGTGTCTACACCAGCTTCGTAGACGCCGTCTACTCGCTTTCGCCGCTGGAGCGCTCCCTTCGGGATCGTTGAACGGGCGCCGCGTGCACGCCTCTTGACGTGCTCTCGGCGACTGGCTTCACTGGCCTTTGGGAGCGCTCCCACGCTGCGCTGCCCGAATCCCCACCCCGTTCCCCGTCCCAGGAAGGCCCCCACCCGTGCCTCCAGCCACCGCCGCCCGCCGGCTGCCGCGCCGCGCGGCCGCCGTCCTGACCGGCCTCGCCCTGGCCGCCACCGGGCTGACCGGCGCGCTCGCCGCCGCCCCCGCCACCGCGGCCACCGCCGCTGCTGCCGCCGACACCCCCGTCCGGGTCAACCAGCTCGGCTACCTGCCGGACGGCCCCAAGCGCGCCACCGTGGTCAGCAGCGCCACCGCCCCGCTCGCCTGGCAGCTGCGCAACGCCGCCGGGACGGCCGTCGCCTCCGGCTCCACCACCGTGCACGGCGCCGACCCGGCCTCCGGCCAGGCCACCCACCTGGTCGACTTCACCGCCTACGGCACCGCGGGGACGGGCTACACCCTGGTCGTCGACGGCCGCGCCAGCCACCCCTTCGACATCTCGGCCGCGCTCTACGACGGCCTGCGCGCCGACAGCATGTCCTTCTTCTACCAGCAGCGCAGCGGCATCCCGATCGACGCCTCGCTCGCCGGCGCCGCCTGGGCCCGCCCGGCCGGCCACCTCGGCGTCGCCCCCAACAAGGGCGACACCTCGGTGCCCTGCCAGGCCGGGGTCTGCGACTACAACCTGGACGTCCGCGGCGGCTGGTACGACGCCGGTGACCAGGGCAAGTACGTGGTCAACGGCGGCATCGCCACCTGGCAGCTGGTCAACTCCTTCGAACGCGCCCACCGGGCCGGCACCGACGCCGCCCTCGGCGACTCCACCCTGAAGGTGCCCGAGCGCGGCAACGGAGTCCCCGACGTGCTCGACGAGGCCCGCTGGGAGCTCGACTTCCTGATGCGGATGCAGGTCCCCGCCGGGAAGCCGATGGCCGGCATGGCCTTCCACAAGGTCCACGACGCCCAGTGGACCGGACTGCCGACCCGCCCCGAACTCGACTCCCAGCAACGCGAACTGCACAAGCCGTCCACCGCCGCCACGCTCAACCTGGCCGCCACCGCCGCCCAGTGCGCCCGCGTCTACGCCCCGTACGACGCCGCCTTCGCCGCCAAGTGCCTAGACTCCGCCCGCCGCGCCTGGGCCGCCGCCAAGGCCGACCCGAACGTCCTCGCCCCCGGCACCGACAGCACCGGCGGCGGCGCCTACGACGACACCGACGTCTCCGACGAGTTCTACTGGGCCGCCGCCGAACTCCTCGCCACCACCGGCGAGGCGCAGTACCGCGACGCCGTCACCTCCTCCGCCCTGCACACCGCCCCCGCCGACGCCTTCTGGTGGGGCGGCACCGCCACCCTCGGCCGGATCACCCTGGCCACCGTCCCCGGCGTCGCCCTGCCCGCCGACGACCTCGCCCGCCTCCGCGGCCGGCTCACCACCGCCGCCGACGGGTACCTCGCCACCATGGCCGGCCAGGGCTACGCCGTCCCGATCGCCGCCGACGGCTACGTCTGGGGCTCCAACAGCTCCGTCGCCAACGACGCCGTGGTGATGGCCGTCGCCTACGAACTCACCGGCCAGCAGCGCTACCGGGCGGGCGCCCTGGAGTCCCTCGACTACCTGCTCGGCCGCAACGCGCTCGACCGCTCCTACGTCACCGGCTACGGCGAGAACGCCTCCGAGAACCAGCACCACCGCTTCTGGGCCCACCAGAACGACGCCTCGCTGCCGCACCCGCCCGCGGGCTCCTTCGCCGGCGGCCCCGACTCCGGCCTGCAGGACCCGGTCGCGGCCGAGAAGCTGACCGGCTGCGCCCCCGCCGCCTGCTACGTCGACGACATCGGCTCGTACTCCACCAACGAGGTCGCGATCAACTGGAACGCGCCGCTGGCCTGGCTCGCCGCCTTCGCCGCGGAGCACCCGGGCGGGCCGCAGCCGACCGTGCCCGCCGTACAGGTGGCCCCGGCCGCGGTGACCGTCCCCGAGGGTGGCTCCGCCGCGGTCGCCGTCCGGCTGTCCGCCGCCCCCGCGCAGAACGTCACCGTCACCGTCGCCCGCACCTCGGGCGACACCGACCTCGCCGCCGCCTCCCTGGTGTTCACGCCCGCGAACTGGGCGACCGCCCAGCAGGTGACCGTCTCCGCCGCCCAGGACGCCGACACCGCCAACGGCAGCGCCGTCTTCACCGCGGGCGGCACCGGGGTCGAGGCCGGCGCCTTCACCGCCACCGAGGCGGACGACGACACCGCCCCGCCCACCGCCCCCTGCACCGTGGCCTACAAGGTCGACAACGCCTGGGGCACCGGCTTCACCGCGACCGTCACCGTCAAGAACACCGGCACCACCACCGTCAACGGCTGGACGGCCGGCTGGACGTACCCCGGCGACCAGCGCATCACCAACGCCTGGAACGCCACCGTCACCCAGACCGGCGCCGCCGTCACCGCCAAGGACGCCGGCTGGAACGGCACCCTCGCCCCCGGGGCCACCGCGAGCTTCGGCTTCCAGGGCACCTACTCCGGCAGCAACACCTTGCCCGGGCAGTTCACGCTCAACGGCGCCGCCTGCAGCTGACAGCGCAGCACGGCCTGCCGCAGCCCGTGCGGGGCACCCGGTCCACGGGTGCCCCGCACCACCCCCCGCCAGGTCTGCGAAAGGACGTACCGCCATGCCCCGCACCGCCGCCCGTACCCGTCCGCCCCGCCCGACCGCGCTGCGCCTCGGCCGGGAGGGCTACGGCGTCGGCGACGACACCCTCTGGTTCGACGACGTCGCCCCGGGACCGTCCCCGATCGCCTGCTGAGCCGGTCCGCAGCGCCCTGATCAGATCGCGCTGTACAAGGCGAGCAGCACGGTCGGGACGGCGGAGAGGCCCGCGCCCGTCCACCAGAACCGCCGGCCGCGCAGGCCCGTCAGCCGGGCCACCCCCAGGTTGACGAGGAACCAGAGCGCGACGGTGCCCGCCCACAGCGGGGCCAGCAGGAGGATCCACGGCAGGATCCCGTCGTTGTCGTTCGGATCCCTGCTGCCCAGGCCGATCCAGACCAGCGGGTAGCTCTGCACGAAGAGCAGGAGCACGAGCAGCGCGGGCACGCCGAGGCAGCCGGTGAGGAGATTGGCCAGCACGACCGCCGTCCAGCGGGCGCGGCCGGGCCGTGCGGTCTCGTCCGTGTCCATGGTCCCCCTCCGAAGATCGTGATCGACGACCGACCGTACCCCTCCGCCGGGAACGGCCGGATGTCGGTGGGCAGGGCTAGCCTGCGGCCATGTCCGAGAACCGGGGGAGTGCGGCGGGGGCCGGCGTGCCCGGGCTGGTGCAGGTGGACGGCTGGCTGGCCGAGCGGGGCTGCGCCGGGCTGCTGGCGAAGATCGACGCCGAGCCCTGGTCGGCGCAGCTGCGGCGGCGGGTGCAGCACTACGGCCACCGGTACGACTACGGCCGGCGCGGCCTGGCCGCCGGGCCGGCCGCCGAGCCCGCCCCGCCGCTGCCGGACTGGGCGCTCGCCCTGGCCGCCCGGCTCCTCGACGAAGGACGCCTGGACGCCCCGGCCGAGCAGGTGATCGTCAACGAGTACCTGCCCGGCCAGGGCATCAGTGCGCACGTGGACTGCGTCCCCTGCTTCGGCCCGGTGGTGGCCGCGCTCTCGCTCGGCTCCGCCGCCGTCATGGACTTCACCGACCCGGCGGGCGGCCGCCGGGTCCCGGTGCCGCTCGCGCCGGGCGGCCTCACCGTGCTGACCGGCCCCGCCCGGTACGCCTGGCGCCACGCGATCCCCGCCCGCCGCAGCGACCCGGGGCCGGACGGCAGGGCGCCGCGCGGCCGCCGGGTCTCGGTGACCTTCCGGACCCTGGCGCAGCGACCCGGCTGACAGGGCCCGGCCGGTATCGCCCGCAGGCCGGACCGATCGGGACCGGTTCGGTCCGATTCCGTGCGAAAGCCCGGAATCCCGGTGGGGCCGCCGCCGACCGGCCTAGCATGACGGCCACAACTGCGCAGACAGCGTGACGACTTGGGGTTGATCCCGCGAACGGCAGCATGCGGCGCCCCCATGTGCACGAGGTGGTGACGGATGACCGACCTGACCCGGCTGAGGGTCCTCTTCGACGAGCTCGGCGACTACCAGCGTTCCCTGGACGACGGGGCACCGCTGGCCGAGGCCAAACCCGCGATGCTCGGCCGGCTGGCCGAGGCGCAGGTGCTGCTCCCGCCCGGGAGCGAGCACCTCTGGAACGGCTTCCGCTGGTGGATCATGCACACCTCGGCCGCCGCCCAGCAGGAGGGCGGCGACAGCGCCTCCGAGCCGTGGCGGGAGTTCCTCGCCGAGGTCGACGACGTCCTCGGCCCGGCGCCCGACGCGGCCTGACCGCTCCCCGCCCGGTGGGAGGCCCGGGGCGGCGGGAAGGATCCGGCCGCCTCCGGTGCTGTCATCGACACCACCGATCCGAGCAGGGGAACGCATGTCCACCACGAACGGCACCCATCCGCTGGACAACCCCGTGCGCGCGGCGCTGGCCGGGCCGCACGCGCTGTTCGCCGGCCGGTTCGGGCGCCTGCTGCACTACCCGGCGGACGTCACCCCCTTCCTCGGCATGCCGGACGAGCCCGGGGCCGAGGACTGGGCCGACGCCGCCGTGCTCGCGGGCCCCGGCGGGCACGTGGTGACGGCGGCCGTCTCCGTCCCGCCGCCCGCGGACTGGCAGGTCACCTTCCGGATCGAGGGGATCCAGCTCGTCGACGAGGGCGTGGCCGCGGCCCCCGACCCGGAGGCCGTCCGGCTCGGTCCGGCCGACGTGCCCGAGATGCTGGCCCTGGTCGAGCGGACCAGGCCCGGCCCCTTCCTGCCGCGCACCGTCGAACTCGGCAGCTACCTCGGCATCCGCCGCGACGGCGTCCTGGTCGCGATGGCCGGCGAACGCTTCCACCCGCCGGGCCACACCGAGATCAGCGCCGTCTGCACCGACGACGCGCACCGCGGCCAGGGCCTCGGCACCCGGCTGGTCAGAGCGGTCGCCGCCGGGATCCGGGCCCGCGGCGAGCGGCCCTTCCTGCACGTGGCCGAGGACAACACCGGCGCCCTGCGGCTCTACGAGTCGCTCGGTTTCCGCGTCCGCCGCTCGGTGACCTTCGCCGGCGCCCGCGTCCCCGCGACGGCCCCCGCGCTCTGAGGCCTGCCGGGCAACGGCGCCGCCAGGACCTCGCGCAGGCGCACGAGTCCGGCGAGCCACTCCCGGCCGTCCCGCGGGTCCGTCCAGCTCGCGACCGCATCGGCCCGGTCGGCGAGGATCCGGTCGAGGGCCCGGACGGCGAGCGGCCGCAGGGCCGTGAGGTCCGGCAGCGGCCGCTGCGGCCCGAACCCCCGGGAGACCGGCTCGCCGCCGGGGCAGCGGGCGGCGAC
>NZ_JBEYFP010000203.1:0-9591 GCF_040634455.1 Kitasatospora sp. NPDC007106 | reverse complement strand
GCCGGCGACGACGCCGGCCGAGGAGGTAGGTGGTTCACGTGAGCCCGCACAAGGCCGGCGCCGTCCCGGCGATCGAGTTGACCGGGGCGACCAAACGCTTCCGGACGCCGTCCGGCACCCTGCACACCGCCGTCCGGGACCTCGACCTGACCGTCGCCCCCGGCGAGTTCGTCGCCGTCGTCGGCCCCACCGGCTGCGGCAAGTCCACCACCCTGACCCTGGTCAGCGGCCTGGAGGAGCCCACCGAGGGCGAGGTGAAGGTCTACGGCGAGCACGTCGACGGGATCGACCCGAACGTCGGCTTCGTCTTCCAGCAGGACGCCGTCTTCCCGTGGCGGACGGTGCTCTCCAACGTCACCGCCGGCCCCCGGTTCCGCGGCGTCGGCGCCGACGAGGCCCGCGAGAAGGCCCGCGACTGGCTCGCCCGGGTCGGCCTCGCCGCCTTCGAGGACCGCTACCCGCACCAGCTGTCCGGCGGCATGCGCAAGCGCGTCGCGCTGGCCCAGACCTTCGTCAACGACCCGAAGATCCTGCTCATGGACGAGCCGTTCTCCGCGCTCGACGTGCAGACCCGGGCCCTGATGTCCGACCAGCTGCTGGAGCTGTGGGCGGGCACCGGCTCCTCGGTCGTCTTCGTCACCCACGACCTCGACGAGGCGATCGCCCTCGCCGACCGGGTCGTCGTGATGACCGCGGGACCGGCCACCGTCAAGGAGGTCTTCACCGTCGACCTGCCGAGGCCGCGCACCGTCGAGGCCGTCCGCCTGGAGCCCCGCTTCGTCGAGCTGTACCGCGAGATCTGGGCCTCCCTCGGCGAGGAAGTCCGCATCACCCGTGAGAGAGGAGCGGGTCGTGCCGCTTGAGACCGCCCCCGCCGCCGCACCCGCGGCCGCCCCCGCCGCCACCCGCAGCCAGGTCCGCGAACGGGCCGCTCGCAACCGCCGCAACGGCGTGTACGCCGCCCGGGCCGGTGTGCTCGTCGCCTTCCTCGGCCTGTGGGAGGTCTGCGCCCGCACAGGTGTGATCGACCCGTTCAACTTCTCCCAGCCGTCGAAGATCTGGGCGCAGATCTGGCAGTGGATCACCCACGGCACCGCCCAGGGCTCGCTCGGCGAGCAGATCGGCTACACCCTGTACGAGGCGCTCAGCGGCTGGGTGATCGGTGTCGTCACCGGCGTCCTGCTGGGCATCGCGCTCGGCCGGATCCGCTTCCTCGCCGACGTGTTCGGGCCCTACATCAAGGTCCTCAACGCGATCCCGCGGATCGTCCTCGCGCCGATCTTCCTGATCTGGTTCGGCCTCGGCCCGGCGTCCAAGGTCGCCTCCGCCGTCGTCCTGGTGTTCTTCCCGGTGTTCTTCAACGCCTTCCAGGGCGCCCGCGAGGTCGACCGCAACCTGGTCGCCAACGCCCGCATCCTCGGCGCCGACAACCGCAAGGTCACCCTGCAGGTCGTCATCCCCGCCGCCACCACCTGGATCTTCACCAGCCTGCACGTCAGCTTCGGCTTCGCCCTGATCGGCGCGATCGTCGGCGAGTACATCGGCGCCACCAAGGGCCTCGGCCTGATGGTCGCCGCCGCCCAGGGCACCTTCAACGCGGCCGGCGTCTACGCCGCGATGACCATCCTCGCCGTGGTCGCCCTGTTCACCGAGGGCCTGCTCACCTTCGCCGAGAAGCGGCTCTTCCGCTGGAAGCCCGCCGAATCCGGCGACGGCCGCTGAGCCGCAGCCCCACCCCGCAGTTCCCGCAGAACGCCCCGCAGCACGTCCCCCGCAGTAGCCCCCGCAGAAGACTCCCCCCGCGCACCCAGGAAGGCCCCCACCCATGCGCAGAACCGCCGCCGCCGCCCTCGCCGCCGCCCTCCTCCTGCCGCTGGCCGCCTGCGCCAACGACGCCGCCTCCACCTCGCACAACGGCGCCGCCCCGGCCGGCCCCACCGTCGAGGGCCCCAAGGTCAAGATCATGGTCGGCGGCCTCGACAAGGTCATCTACATGCCCGCCATGCTCACCCAGCGGCTCGGCTACTTCGCCGAGGCCGGCGTCAACGTCGAGCTGATGAGCGAGCCCGCCGGCGTCAACGCCACCACCGCCCTCCTCGCCGGTGACGTCCAGGGCGCCGTCGGCTTCTACGACCACACCATCGACCTGCAGGCCAAGGGCAAGAGCGTCGAGTCCGTCGTCCAGTTCTCGCAGGCCCCCGGCGAGGTCGAGGTCGTCTCCGCCAAGCAGGCCGACGCCATCAAGAGCGGCGCCGACTTCAAGGGCCGCAAGCTCGGCGTCACCAGCATCGGCTCCTCCACCGACTTCCTCACCAAGTACCTCGCCGTCAAGAACGGCGTCGACACCAGCCAGTTCAGCCCGATCGCCGTCGGCGCCGGCCAGACCTTCATCGCCGCGATGCAGCAGGGCTCCATCGACGCCGGCATGACCACCGACCCGACCGTCGCCAACATCGTCTCCAAGAACATCGGCACGGTGCTGTACGACATGCGCACCCCCGAGGGCTCCAAGGCCGCCCTCGGCGGCCTCTACCCCTCGTCCTCGCTGTACATGAACACCGCCTGGGTGAACAGCAACAAGGACACCGTGCAGAAGCTCGCCAACGCCTTCGTCAAGACCCTCAAGTGGATGAACACCCACACCCCCGAGGAGATCGCCGCGAAGATGCCCGCCGACTACGCACAGGGCGGCGCCGAGCAGTACGCGGCCGCCATCAAGGCCACCCTGCCGATGTTCACCACCGACGGCGTCATGCCCGCCGACGGCCCGAAGACCGTCCTCGCCGTCCTCGGCGCCTTCCACCCCGACGTCAAGGGCAAGGAGGCGAGCATCGACCTCGCCAAGACCTACACCACCGAGTTCGTCAACAAGGCCACCGGCTGACCCGGCCCCGCGACCTGTGACGGCCCCCCGCCCTCCCGGACAGCGGGCGAGGGGCCGTCACAGCCGTTCCACCGGCCCCGCGACCATCCGCGACGGCAGCCCCGCCGCCTTCCCGCAGCTCTCCGGACGCGGCGGCTCCGACACCCCCGCCGTCACCGG
The DNA here is from genome assembly GCF_040634455.1 of Kitasatospora sp. NPDC007106. Classification (NCBI taxonomy): domain Bacteria; kingdom Bacillati; phylum Actinomycetota; class Actinomycetes; order Kitasatosporales; family Streptomycetaceae; genus Kitasatospora; species Kitasatospora sp. NPDC007106. The sequence continues at coordinate 6,548 of NZ_JBEYFP010000203.1, read as the reverse complement.
CACCCGCCAGCCGCGGCCGTCCACGTGCCGCACCTCCACCGACCAGCCACCGCCCACCGCCGTCTGGCGCACCGTCAGCGCCTCCGCCGCCGTCTCACCCACCGCGAGGCGCACCGCGTGCTCCGCCGCCTGACCCGGACGGTCCCAGCACGACCGGCCCCGCGAGAACTCCGGCACCGTGTGCCCCGCCGCCGTCGACGCCAGCACCTCCTTCGCCGCCGCCCCCGACAGCCGCCCGTACGCGTACCCGAACGGCAGCACCAGCATCGTCGGCGAGAACCGGTGACCGCCCAGGTGCGTCACCTCCCACACCTCGCCCAGGCCCGACGCCGCCAGCTCCGCCGCCAACGGACGCCCCAGCAGCGCACAGCACCGGTCCCGGCGGCCGTTCGTGCAGACCAGCGCGAGGGGACCGCCGTCGTGCTCCACCCCCAGACCGCCGTGCACCCCCGCACCCAGCGCCGCGAAGTCCAGGCCCAGCAGCTCCGCCGGATCCGCCACCGACCAGCGCCGCACCCACGACCGGCCCGGCACCGTGTGCGCCACGACCACCCGGTGCCGGTCCTGGGGCCGGGCGTCCGCATGACGGCCGGGAGAACGCACCAGCGCCACCCGCACCCCCGAACCCGCCGCGGCCGCCTCCAACGCCGCCCCCACCGCGGTCTCCAGATGGCTCTCCACCAGCGCCTTCGCCCCCCACGGCCCGGCCTGCTCCAACAGCAGCCAGGTCGAGGCCGTCGCCGCGGTCGCGGCCAACGGCTCGGACAGTTCCAGCGACAACGTCGCGCAGGTGCTCACCCAGGCAAGCCTACCCTCGCCACCCCCGGCAGCCCCGGCCGCGAAGCACCGCCCCGGCCGCACCACCGGCCCCCCGCCGCAACGCCGACGGGGGCGCCGCCGAAGCAGCGCCCCCGCCCACGCAGAACCGGCCCTACAGCCGGCTGCCGACCGCCGCTACCTGCGCGGACACCGGCGAACCCGAACCGTCCCGGCGCGGATCCCGCTCCGGCAGCACCACCGGCGAACCGTTCGCCGCAGCCGCCAACGCCGGCACCGCACCCGCCCACGCGAACGCCAACACGTCCTCACCCCGCAGGAACCGCTGACAACGGACACCGCCCGTCGCCCGGCCCTTGCGCGGATACACCTCGAACGGCGTCACCTTCCACGTCGTGTGCTCACCGCCCGACAGCGTCGCCGACGCCGCCGCCACCGACAGCACCACCGCGTCCGCACCCGGATCCACCGCCGTGAACGACAGCACCCGGGCCCCCTCCGACAGCTTGATGCCCGCCATACCGCCGGCCGGGCGACCCTGCGGCCGCACCTGACCCGCCGGGTACCGCAGCAACTGCGCGTCCGAGGCGATGAAGACCAGGTCCTCCTCGCCCGTCGCCAGCTCCACCGCACCGACGACCTCGTCACCCTCCTTGAGGGCGATCACCTCGAACTCGTCCTTGTTCGACGGCCACTCCGGCACTACCCGCTTCACCACGCCCTGCACCGTGCCCAGCGCCAGACCCGGCGAGGACTCGTCCAGGGTCGTCAGCGCCAGCGCCCGCTCCCCGGCCTCCAACCGCAGGAACTCCGACACCGCCGCACCACCGGCCAGCGACGCCGCACCCCCCGGGGGCAACTGCGGCAGGTCGATCACCGGCAGCCGCAGCACCCGGCCCGCCGTGGTCACCACACCCACGTCCGCCCGCGCCGTCGCAGCCACCGCCGACACGACCACGTCGTGCTTCGCCCGCTGCTCCGACACCTCCACCGACTCGCCGTCCGCCGTCCGCGCCAGCAGACCCGTCGACGACAGCATCACCCGGCACGGATCGTCCGCCACCTCCAACGGCACCGACAGCGCCGCACTCGGCACCGCCCCCGCCTCCAGCAGCACCGTCCGGCGCGGCGAACCGAACTGCTTCGCCACCGCACCCAGCTCCGACGAGACCACGCTGCGCAGCCGCGCGTCCGACTCCAGGATCTCCGTCAGCTCCGCGATCTCCGCCGTCAGCTTCCGCTGCTCGTCCTCCAGCTCCACCCGGTCGAACCGGGTCAGCCGCCGCAGCGGAGTGTCCAGGATGTACGCCGTCTGCACCTCCGACAGCGAGAAGCGCTCGATCAGCCGCTCCTTCGCCTGCGCCGCGTTGTCGCTCGACCGGATCAGCGCGATCACCTCGTCGATGTCGACCAGCGCCACCAGCAGGCCCTCGACCAGGTGCAGCCGCTCCTGGCGCTTGCGCCGCCGGAAGTCACTGCGCCGCCGAACCACCTCGAAGCGGTGGTCGACGTAGACCTCCAGCAGCTCCTTCAGGCCCAGCGTCAGCGGCTGACCGTCCACCAGCGCCACGTTGTTGATGCCGAAGGTCTCCTCCATCGGCGTCAACTTGAACAGCTGCTCCAGCAGCGCCTCCGGCACGAAGCCGTTCTTCACCTCGATCACCAGGCGCAGACCGTTCTCACGGTCCGTCAGGTCCTTGACGTCCGCGATGCCCTGCAGCTTCTTCGCGTTGACCAGGTCCTTGATCTTCGCGATCACCTTCTCCGGCCCGACGCTGTACGGCAGCTCGGTGACCACGATCCCCTTGCGGCGCGCCGTCACGCTCTCGATCGCCGTCGTCGCCCGGATCTTGAACGTCCCCCGGCCGTTCGCGTACGCGTCCCGGATCCCCGACAGACCCACGATCCGGCCGCCCGTCGGCAGGTCCGGACCCGGCACGAACCGCATCAGCGTGTCCAGGTCCGCGTTCGGGTGCTTGATCAGGTGCCGGGCCGCCGCCACCACCTCGGCCAGGTTGTGCGGCGGCATGTTCGTCGCCATGCCCACCGCGATGCCCGAAGCGCCGTTCACCAGCAGGTTCGGGAACGCCGACGGCAGGACCTGCGGCTCCTGCTCACTGCCGTCGTAGTTCGGACCGAAGTCGACCGTCTCCTCGTGGATCGACTCCACCATCGACATCGACGCCGCCGTCAGCCGCGACTCCGTGTACCGCATCGCCGCCGGCGGGTCGTCGTTGCCCAGCGAACCGAAGTTCCCGTGCCCGTCGATCAACGGCAGCCGCATCGAGAACGGCTGCGCCATCCGCACCACCGAGTCGTAGATCGACGCATCGCCGTGCGGATGCAGCCGACCCATCACCTCGCCCACCAGGCGTGCGCACTTCACGTGCCCGCGCTCCGGCCGCAGACCCATCTCGTTCGCCTGGTACAGGATCCGCCGGTGCACCGGCTTCAGACCGTCCCGCGCGTCGGGCAGCGCCCGCGAGTAGATCACCGAATACGCGTACTCCAGGAACGAGCCCTGCATCTCGTCCACCACGTCGACATCGAGAATCCGCTCCTCGAAGTCACCGGGCGGCGGGGTGGGCGAACTGCGGCGGGCCATCGCGGCGGGGCTCCTTGCGTGTCGGGCTTGCGTCTGTCGAACGGCGGCCGTCCACCGGCCGCCGCGTCGAACCCTACGGGGGCACGGCGCCCCCCATTGTGGACCCTCCCACCCACAGCCACGCCCACCCCCGCCGACCCGGGCCCCGCAGCCCCCGCCCCCGCACCCGCACCGCCCACCGCCGCGGCCGACCCCCACCGCGTCCGCCCCTGGCGAACGCCGCCCCTGCGCGGACACATCCCGGGCCCCCGCGCGTTGCACCACAATGGGGACACGCACACAGCCCCCGACCTGCACAACCACCAGGGAAGGACCCACAGCGCATGGCCCAGCCGGCCCCCGCCTCCCACCGAGGCCTCGCCATCACCGAACACCGCCTGGCCAACGGCCTGCGCGTGGTGCTCTCCGAGGACCACCTCACCCCGGTCACCGCCGTCTGCCTCTGGTACGACGTCGGCTCCCGCCACGAGGTCAAGGGCCGCACCGGCCTCGCCCACCTCTTCGAACACCTGATGTTCCAGGGCAGCCGCAACGTCTCCAACAACGGCCACTTCGAACTGGTCCAGGGCGCCGGCGGCTCCCTCAACGGCACCACCAGCTTCGAACGCACCAACTACTTCGAGACCATGCCCGCCCACCAGCTCGAACTCGCCCTCTGGCTCGAGGCCGACCGGATGGGCTCCCTGCTCGACGCCCTCGACGACACCTCCATGGAGAACCAGCGCGACGTCGTCAAGAACGAACGCCGCCAGCGCTACGACAACGTCCCCTACGGCACCGCCTTCGAGAAGCTCACCGCCCTCAGCTTCCCCGACGGCCACCCCTACCACCACACCCCCATCGGCTCCATGGCCGACCTCGACGCCGCCACCCTCGAAGACGCCCGCGCCTTCTTCCGCACCTACTACGCCCCCAACAACGCCGTCCTCTCCATCGTCGGCGACCTCGACCCCGAGCAGACCGTCGCCTGGGTCGAGAAGTACTTCGGCAGCATCCCCGCCCACAACGGCAAGCAGCCCCCGCGCGACGGCACCCTCCCCGACACCATCGGCCGCGAACTGCGCGAACTCGTCGAGGAGGACGTCCCCAGCCGCGCCCTCATGGCCGCCTACCGCCTCCCCCACGACGGCACCCGCGAGGCCGACGCCGCCGACCTCGCCCTCACCATCCTCGGCTCCGGCGAATCCAGCCGCCTCTACAACCGGCTCGTCCGCCGCGACCGCACCGCCGTCACCGCCGGCTTCGGCCTGCTGCGCCTCGCCGGCGCCCCCAGCCTCGGCTGGCTCGACGTCAAGACCAGCGGCGACGCCACCCTCGACGCCGTCGGCACCGCCGTCGACGAGGAACTCGCCCGCTTCGCCGCCGAAGGCCCCACCCCCGAGGAACTCGAGCGCGCCCAGGCCCAGATCGAACGCGAATGGCTCGACCGGCTCACCACCGTCGCCGGCCGCGCCGACGAACTCTGCCGCTACGCCGTCCTCTTCGGCGACCCCAAGCTCCTCAACGAGGCCCTCCCCAAGGTCCTCGACATCACCGCCGAAGAAGTCCGCGCCGTCGCCGCCGCCCGCCTCCACCCCGAGAACCGGGCCGTCCTCGCCTACGAGCCCACCACCACCGGCCCCGACGCCGACGACACCACCGAGCAGGAGACGGCCGCGTGACCAGCCAGATGACCTTCCACCCGCAGCCCGCCGCAGGCACCGCCACCCCCTGGGCCTTCCCGGCACCCCAGCGGCTCACCCTCGACAACGGCATCACCGTCCTGCACTGCCACCGCCCCGGCCAACAGCTCGTCGCCGTCGACCTCGTCGTCGACGCCCCCCTCGCCGCCGAACCCACCGGCCTCGACGGCGTCGCCAACATCCTCGCCCGCGCCCTCAACGAAGGCACCGAGCACCACACCGCCGAGGAGTTCGCCGCCGAACTCGAACGCGCCGGCGCCACCCTCGACGCCCACGCCGACCACCCCGCCGTCCGCGTCAGCCTCGAAGTCCCCGCCTCCCGCCTGGAACGCGGCCTCACCCTCCTCGCCGACGCCCTCCGCGCCCCCGCCCTCCCCGAGGACGAGATCGAACGACTCGTCGCCAACCGGCTCGACGAGATCACCCACGAACTCGCCAACCCCGCCCGGCGCGCCGCCAAGGCCCTCTACGCCGCCCTCTTCGACGCCACCGACCGGCTCTCCCGCCCCCGCAGCGGCACCGCCGACACCGTGCGCACCATCGACCGCGCCGCCGTCCACGCCTTCTACCGGGCCCACGTCCGCCCCGGCACCACCACCGCCGTCGTCGTCGGCGACCTCACCGGAACGGACCTCCCCGCCCTCCTCGACAGCACCCTCGGCACCTGGACGGCTGACCCCGCCGAGCCCTCCGTCCACGCCCCGGTCACCGCCGACGACAAGGGCCGCGTGATCATCGTCGACCGGCCCGGCTCCGTCCAGACCCAGCTCCTCATCGGCCGCATCGGCCCCGACCGCCACGACCCCACCTGGGCCGCCCAGATCCTCGGCACCTACTGCCTCGGCGGCACCCTCACCTCCCGCCTCGACCGCGTCCTGCGCGAGGAGAAGGGCTACACCTACGGCGTCCGCGCCTTCGCCCAGCCGCTGCGCTCCGCCGCCGACGGCTCCGGCCGCGCGCTGCTCGCCATCAGCGGATCCGTCGACACCGCGTCCACCGCGCCGGCCCTCGCCGACACCTGGACGATCCTGCGCACCCTCGCCGCCGAGGGCCTCACCGACGCCGAGCGCGACGAGGCCGTGCAGTTCCTCGTCGGCGTCGCCCCGCTGAAGTACGAGACGGCCGGCTCGGTCGCCGGCACCCTCGCCGACCAGGTCGAGCAGTACCTGCCCGACGACTACCAGGCCGAGGTCTACCGGCAGCTCGCCGAACTCGGCACCGAGGCCGCCACCGAGGCCGTCGTCGCCGCCTTCCCGCCGGACCGCCTGGTCACCGTGCTGGTCGGCGACGCCTCCGTCATCGGCGACGCCGTCCGGGACCTCGGCATCGGCGAGGTCACCGTCGTCGCCAACTGACGTACGGCACCCCGGGCCCGGGGGGGGGGGGGGCGCCCCCGGGCCCCCGCGGGTTTTGGATTGGCCGCGGGCCGCTGGGCATAGGACACCGCGGTAAAACACAGACCACAAAAAATAAATAGTTTTGGG
>NZ_JBEYFP010000202.1:0-9730 GCF_040634455.1 Kitasatospora sp. NPDC007106 | reverse complement strand
GGGTGCGCGGTGGGCGGCGCCGGCGGCATCGGCGCCGGGGACAGCTCCGGCGGTGTGGCCCGCCGGGACCTGGTGCTCGGTGTGGGCGGCGCCTCCACCACCTTGGCCAACCTGGCGGTGCGGCGCTCCGTCCGGTCCGTCCTGGACCTCGGGACGGGCTCCGGGGTGCAGGCCCTGCACGCGGCGCGGCACGCCCAGCACGTCACCGCCACCGACCTCAACCCGCGGGCCCTGCAGTTCGCCCGGCTCACCCTGGCGCTCTCCGGTTTCGAGAACACCCGGACCGCCGGGGGCAGTCTCTTCGAGCCGGTCGCGGACGAGCGGTTCGACCTGATCGTCTCCAACCCGCCGTTCGTGATCTCGCCCGGCAGCCGTTTCGTCTACCGGGACGGCGGCATGGCCGGTGACGACCTGTGCCGGAGCATCGTCCGCGGCGCCGCCGCGCACCTGGAGCCCGGCGGGTACTGTCAGCTGCTGGCCAACTGGCAGCACGTCAAGGGCGAGGACTGGCACGAGAGGCTGGCCGGCTGGGTGGCCGGTACCGGCCTGGACGCCTGGGTGGTGCAGCGCCAGGTGCAGGACATCGCCGAGTACGCCGAGCTGTGGCTGCGCGACGGCGGCGACCACCTCGGCCGGGGCGCCGACTACCGGGCGCGGTACGGGGAGTGGCTGGACGCCTTCGAGGCGGCGGGCGTCGAGGGCGTCGGCTTCGGCTGGATCACCCTGCGGGCGAGCGGTGCGGCCGAGCCGACCGTCCGGATCGAGGAGTGGCCGCACCCGGTCGAGCAGCCGCTCGGCCCGCACATCGAGGAGTGGTTCGCCCGTCAGGACTTCCTCCGTGCCCACGACGACGCCGCGCTGCTCGCGGCCCGTTACGTGCTCGCCGAGGAAGTGGTGCAGGAGCAGGTCGGGGCGCCCGGCGCGGAGGACCCGGAGCACGTGATCCTACGTCACAACCGCGGCATGCGGCGGGCGACCAAGGTGGACACGGTCGGCGCCGGTTTCGTGGGCGCCTGCGACGGCAGCCTCGCTGCGGGCGACATCGTCGACGCCATCGCCCACCTGCTGGGGGAGGAGCGCGTGATGCTGCGGGACCGGGTCCCGGAGTCGCTGCGGCTGCTCACGGAGCAGGGTTTCGTCGCGCCGGTGGCGCTCTGACGGCCGGCGGATGACAGCCGACGGGGCGGGGCGGCCGACCCGGTGTTGACCGCCCCGCCCCCGCCGTGCCGACCGTCCCGCCCCCACCGTGCAGCCCGCCCGCCCCCGTCGTCCTGTCCGGCGGTGGTCCGTCGGTGTTCAGGGCGCCGTCACGGGTGGAACAGCTCGCTGATCTTGGTGATCCGGCCGGCGGAGTCGACCGTGACGTCGTAGTTGCCGCCGTAGCAGGAGTAGGGCTGGGGGACCTCGCGGTTGTGGGCGCAGTCCTCGGCGTGGGTGGCGAACTCGGCCAGCGGGACGGCCTTGGGCGACATCGTGCTGCTCATCGCGAACAGTTCCGCGGTGGCGCCCGGGGCGAAGGTGTAGGCGCCGGCCGCGCCGGTGGGCTCGTAGTAGCCGTCGTCGTCGATGTCGGGTCCGCAGACGAAGCGGGTCGGCGTCGCGGTGACCTTGGTGGCGGTGGCTGCCGTGACGTTGATGACTTTGTGGCCCGGGCGCTGGGCGGCGGCCGTGCAGTCGGCGGCGGGCTTGCCGGAGCCGGAGGGCTTGGCGGTGGTGCGGCCGGTGGAGGGCTTGCCGCTCGGCCTGGTGCTCGGCTTGGTGGTCGGGGTGGCGCTCCCGGTCAGCTCGGACGTCGTGGAGGACGACGGAGCGGCGGAGGCCGTGGTGCCGGTGCCCGGGGCGGCGGCGGTGTCCGCGCCGGCGCCGTTCGGGTCGCAGGCGGTGAGGGCGAGCGTGGCGGCGCCCAGCAGGGCGGCGGTTGCGATCAGGCGGCGTGCGGACATGGTGGTTCTCCCCCCGAGTTCGACCGGCGGGCTCCGGCCGAGGCGATGTGGTCCTGCTGTGGTGCCGCTACTGGTGTACCCCCTGAGAGCGCGGTACGGGGCCTGCCGTAGCGGGGCTGTGACAGCCCGGGCCGAGCCGTTACGCGGGCGGCCTCCCCGTGACGTTCCGCGGGCCGTCGGCGGGACGCAGCCGGCAGAACGGGCCCCTCCGGCCGCTCGGGCCCGTCCCGTCACCCGAGCCCCCTCGGCCTCCCCGGCCCGGCCCGTCCCGCCTCCCGGCCCGTCCCGCCCCGCCGGGCCCACGGCCGCCACCACGCCGTCGAAGCATTGTCCACAGACCGTCGTTCACCTCTCCGTCCCCGGGATGTTCCCGGTCGTACGTCGAACGTCAGTCCGGGGTTGTCCGCAGGCTGCCAGGCTCCGTCCACAGGTTGTGGACGAGCGCGCTCGGGGCGGCGCGCCGGGCCGATGGACTGAGGCCAGGGAGGGCGGGACGGTGGAGACGCCGACGGCGGTCGCGGCAGGAGCGGTTCTGACCTTCTTCGGCAGCGCACTGCTGCTGTGGTGCGCCGCCGAGTTGCGCCTTCGCCACCATCTGCGCCGTCACGGGATACCCGCGACCGCCCGCGTGGTCGCCGACGGGGATCCGTACGGCGAGCCCTACGGCGACACCTTCGGCGAGCTCGACAGCGCGCCGCTGCTCTCCTACACCGCGCTGCCGGAGGTGGAGGTCGTGTCGGTGCGCGGTGCGGCCGAGGCCGGGCGGGCCCGTGCCGTCCGGGCCGCCGAGACCGTGCTGGCGCGCCCCCGCGGGACGACCCCGCTGCGGCGTCCGGCCAGGCTGGTGCCCGGTGCCCTGGTGCAGGTCATGTACGACGCCCGGCGGCCGAGCCGGGTCGTGCTGGCCGGCGCCGACCTGCTGCCGACGCTGGCCACCGACGTCTTCTGGGCGCTGCTCGGCACCGGGGCCCTGGCCGGCGGCCTCAGCCTGTTCGCCTCTCTCCTGGCCCGCTGAGTACGGCTGCCGCCGACGCGGACCCGGCCACCGACCCGATCCCGCCGTCGGTGTGAACCCGGGGCCGGTGCGGACCCGCTCCCGGCGGGCCGAACCCGAGGAGGACCCTGCCCGGGAGAACCCGCAAGGTGCGTGCGGTCCCTTCGTCCACAGCCGGCCCGGGCCCGTCGCCTTCGGCCGGGATACGTCCGGATCCGGCCTCCTCGTCGGCCGGCAACCCCCTCCGTGGGGCGCGCGGCCTCGTCGTCGGGTTACCGTTCGAGTGGCGTCGGTCGGCCTTGCCGGTGAAAAAGCGGGAACCGTCCGTTTGACAAGGGTGGCCAGGGTACGGTCACACTCCGCTGGTGGGGTCGTCGCGCAGCGACAGCCCCGGACGGCGGAAGGACGGGCGGAGCGCCTCCCCGCCGCCCGCGCCGCCAGCACAGATAACGACCGGGAGAGAAGAGCGAAGGTGTCCCCGAGCAGCGAGACCGCGCACGGCAAGCGACTCGTCATTGTCGAGTCGCCGGCCAAGGCCAAGACGATCAAGGGCTACCTCGGCCCCGGCTACATCGTCGAGGCCAGCGTCGGGCACATCCGGGACCTGCCCGGCACAGCCGCCGAGGTGCCGGACCGCTACACCGGCGAGGTCCGCCGGCTCGGTGTCGACGTCGACCACGACTTCGCCCCCATCTACGTGGTCAACGCCGACAAGAAGTCGCAGGTGACCAAGCTCAAGTCGCTGCTCGCGGAGTCCGACGAGCTCTTCCTCGCCACCGATGAGGACCGCGAGGGCGAGGCGATCGCCTGGCACCTGCAGCAGGTGCTGAAGCCCAAGGTGCCGGTGCACCGCATGGTCTTCCACGAGATCACCAAGGACGCCATCCAGGAGGCCGTCCGCAACCCGCGCGACCTCAACCAGCGCCTGGTCGACGCCCAGGAGACCCGCCGCATCCTCGACCGCCTCTACGGCTACGAGGTCTCGCCGGTGCTGTGGAAGAAGGTCATGCCGAAGCTGTCGGCGGGCCGCGTGCAGTCCGTCGCCACCCGGCTCGTGGTCGAGCGCGAGCGCGAGCGGATCGCCTTCCGCTCCGCCTCGTACTGGGACCTGGTCGGCACCTTCTCCACCGGCCGCACCGCGAGCGACGCCGCGAACCCGGAGAACTTCGGCGCCCGGCTGGTCTCCGTCGACGGCCGCCGGATCGCCACCGGCCGCGACTTCGGTTCCGACGGCCGGCTGCGCGACGCCGCCGCGGCCGCGAACACCCTGCACCTCGACGAGCAGGCCGCCCGGACGCTGGCCGCCGCGCTGGAGCAGACCGCGTTCGCCGTCCGCAGCGTCGAGTCCAAGCCCTACCGCCGCTCGCCGTACGCGCCGTTCCGCACCACCACCCTCCAGCAGGAGGCCAGCCGCAAGCTGGGCTTCGGTGCCAAGCGGACGATGCAGGTCGCGCAGAAGCTGTACGAGAACGGCTTCATCACCTACATGCGCACCGACTCCACCACGCTGTCGGAGACGGCTGTCGCCGCCGCCCGCGCCCAGGTCACCCAGCTCTACGGCGCCGACTACCTGCCGGACGCGCCGCGCGTCTACGCCAGCAAGGTCAAGAACGCGCAGGAGGCGCACGAGGCGATCCGCCCCTCCGGCGACCGCTTCCGCACGCCGGCCGAGACCGGTCTGTCGGGCGACGACTTCCGGCTGTACGAGCTGATCTGGATGCGCACCGTCGCCTCGCAGATGAAGGACGCCGTCGGCCAGTCCGTCACCGTCCGGGTTGGCGGCCGCTCCGCCGACGGCCGGGACGCCGAGTTCTCCGCCTCCGGCAAGATCATCACCTTCCACGGCTTCCTCAAGGCCTACGTCGAGGGCGCCGACGACCCCAACGCCGAGCTCGACGACCGCGAGCGCAGGCTGCCCCGCGTCACCGAGGGCGACCCGCTGGCCGCCGACCGGCTCAACCCGGAGGGCCACGCGACCAAGCCCCCGGCGCGCTACACCGAGGCCTCGCTGGTCAAGGAGCTGGAGGACCGCGAGATCGGCCGCCCCTCCACCTACGCCTCGATCATCGACACGATCATCAACCGCAAGTACGTCTTCAAGAAGGGCACGGCACTCGTCCCGTCCTTCCTCTCCTTCGCCGTGGTGAACCTGCTGGAGAAGCACTTCGGCCGGCTCGTCGACTACGACTTCACCGCCAAGATGGAGGACGACCTCGACCGGATCGCGGCCGGCCAGGCCGAGTCCGTGCCGTGGCTGAAGCGCTTCTACTTCGGCGAGAGCGAGGGCGCCGGCACCGCCGCGGGCAGCGCCGCCGAGGCCGGCAACGGCGACGGCGACCACCTCGGCGGCCTGAAGGAGCTCGTCACCGACCTCGGCGCGATCGACGCCCGGGAGATCAGCTCCTTCCCGCTGAGCGAGGAGATCACCCTGCGGGTCGGCCGCTACGGCCCGTACGTCGAGAAGGCCTCCGCCGTCGAGGGCGAGCAGGGGCAGCGCGCCGACATCCCCGACGACCTGCCGCCGGACGAGCTCACCGTCGAGCTCGCCGAGGAGCTGCTGGCCAGGCCCAGCGGCGAGCGCGCGCTCGGCACCGACCCCGCGAGCGGCAACCCGCTGGTCGCCAAGGACGGCCGCTACGGCCCGTACGTCACCGAGGTGCTGCCCGAGGGCACCCCGAAGACCGGCAAGAACGCGGTCAAGCCGCGCACCGCCTCGCTCTTCAAGACGATGTCCCTGGACACCGTGACCCTCGAGGACGCGCTGCGCCTGCTCTCGCTGCCCCGGGTGGTCGGCACCGACCCCGAGGGCAACGAGATCACCGCGCAGAACGGCCGGTACGGCCCGTACCTCAAGCGCGGCACCGACTCCCGGTCGCTGACCAGCGAGGACCAGCTGCTCACCATCACCCTGGACGAGGCGCTGGCCGTCTACGCCCAGCCCAAGCAGCGCGGGCGCGCGGCCGCCGCCGCCCCGCTCAAGGAGCTCGGCACCGACCCGGTCAGCGAGCGCCCGGTGGTCGTCAAGGACGGCCGCTTCGGGCCGTACGTCACCGATGGCGAGACCAACGCGACGCTCCGCAAGGACGACGACGTCGAGACGATCACCCCGGAGCGCGGCTACGAGCTGCTCGCCGAGAAGCGCGCCCGCGGGCCGGTGAAGAAGACGGCCAAGAAGGCGCCCGCGAAGAAGGCCGCGGCCAAGAAGACGGCGGCGAAGAAGACCGCCGTGAAGAAGACGGCCGCCGCCAAGACCACTGCGGCCAAGAAGACCACCGCCAAGACGGCCGCCAAGAAGACCGCCACCAAGGCGACGGCCACCGGGGCCGCGTCCGACGAGGACTGAGCCGGCCCGCACCACGCGACCTGCGCCACGCGGACCCGCGCCCCCGGGGGGGTGCGGGTCCGCGGTGCGTCACAACCGTGTCATGACCGGCTTCCGGAACCCCGTCCGCCCCATGGGCCCTAGCGCCCGACCGCTACGCTGACGGTATGACGAGTGAGGAGCAGACCACCGGTCCCAGCACCGCCCCGCCCGACCGTCCGGAGGTCACGCCGGCCGGGACACCAGGTGAACGGGCCCGGGCGCTGCTCCGGCTCCGCCCCTACCGCAGGCTGTGGACGGCCCAGCTGGTCAGCGGCACCGCGGACCGCCTGTCGCTGCTCGTCCTCGTCCCGCTGACGGTGGTCGCCGCCGTGGCCGGCGGGCAGTTCGGCGACGGCTACCGGTCGCTGGCCCTCGCCGTGGCCGCCGTGTTCACCGCGCGGATGCTCGCCACCGTGCTGTTCGGCGCCGCCCTGCTCGGCCCGGTCCACGCGCTGGTCGGCGAGAAGCTGGACCGCCGTTGGGTCCTGGTCGGTGCGGACGTGCTGCGCGCCGTCCTGGTCGGCGTCGCCGCCTGGTGGTCGGTCTGGACGCCGGGCGCCGCCACCTGGGTGCTGCTCGGCACCGTCTTCGCCGCCGGCGCCGCCGAGCGGATCTGGGCGGTCGCCAAGGCCGCCGCCGTCCCCGGCCTGCTGCCGGCCGCCGACCCGTACGCCGCGGCCGACCGGCGCAAGCCCTCCGCCGCCTCCCTGGACGCCGTCCGCACCGTGGACGACCGGACGGGCTGGGCCACCGTGCCGCTCGGCGCGACCGCCCTGGTCGCCCTCACCCTGCTCAACAACGTCCTCGCCGCACTCGGCCCGGACTGGCTGCGGGACCACCAGATGACCTCCGCCGCGGTCGGCGGCGCCCTGGTCTTCGCCGCCTCCGCCGTGCTGGTCTTCCTGCAGGAGCTGCCCGCCGGCCCCGCCGCCGCCCCGCACTCCCCGCTGCAGGGCCTGCGCGCACCCGTCGACGCCACCCCCGGCAAGGCGCTGAGCAAGGGCCGCACCGGCTCCGCCCCGTACTTCACCTTCGCCGTCGCCGCGGCCTACGCCTCGATGGCGGGCGTCGCCTCGCTCGGCCTGCTGACCGCGCTGGAGCACCGGGCCGGCCCGATCGGCTACGGCCTGGTCGTCCTCGCCGCGGGCCTCGCCCCGGCCGCCGGCGTCCGGCTCACCCGGGCCACCCTGCCCTCGTTCTCCCGCCGCCGGCTGCTCACGCTCGCCCTGCTCGTCGAGGGCGTCGCGCTGATCCTGGCCGGCCTGGTGCTGGACTTCGTCCTCGTCCTGCTGCTCACCGTGCTGGCCGGCGTCGCCGCCGGGCTGACCGTGTCGGTCGGCCGCACCCTGCTCGCGCAGGAGGTCGAGGAGGCGCGGCTGCCCAAGGTCACCGAGCACCTCTACGCGGTGCTGCGGGCCGTGGTCGGCAGCGCGCTGATCGCCGTCCCGCTGATCGCCGCCGCCTACGGCGAGGTCACCCTCGGCCGGGTCGAGCCCGGCAGCTTCACCTTCATCCACGACGGCGCCGCGCTCGCCGTCTCCACCGCCGGCCTGCTCACCCTGGTGCTGGCCGCGGTCGTGCTGCTGCGCACCGACGACCGCCGCGGGGTCGCGCCGTTCAGCAAGGAGCTGTTCCGGGCCGTCCGCGGCGCCGCCGAGCCGGCCCCGCACCGCACCGCCGGCACCGGCTTCTTCATCGCCCTGGAGGGCGGCGACGGCGCCGGCAAGTCCACCCAGGCCCAGGCCCTCGCCGAGTGGATCCGCGCCAAGGGCCACGAGGTGGTGCTCACCCGCGAGCCCGGCGGCAGCCCGGTCGGACAGCGGCTGCGCGGTCTCGTCCTGGACGTCGGCAACACCGGCCTCTCGCACCGCGCCGAGGCACTGATCTACGCCGCCGACCGCGCCGAGCACGTCGAGAGCGTCATCCGGCCCGCCCTCGCCCGCGGCGCGGTGGTGATCACCGACCGGTACATGGACTCCTCCATCGCCTATCAGGGCGCCGGCCGCGACCTCGCCGCGACCGAGATCGCCCGGATCTCCCGCTGGGCCACCGGCGGCCTCCTCCCGGACCTCACCGTGGTGCTGGACGTCGACCCGACCGCCGCCCGGGAGCGGTTCACCGAGGCGCTGGACCGCCTGGAGTCCGAGCCGACCGAGTTCCACGCCCGGGTCCGGGCCGGCTTCCTGGCCCTCGCCGCCGCCGACCCGTCCCGCTACCTGGTCGTCGACGCGGCCCAGCAGCCCGCCCAGGTGACCACCGCGATCCGCCACCGGCTCGACCGCGAGCTGCCGCTCTCCGAGCAGGAGAAGGCCGCCCGCGTCGAGCAGGAGCGCCTCGCCCGGGAGGCCGCCGAGCGCCGCGCCGCCGAGGAGGCCCGGCTCAAGGCCGAGGCCGAGGAGGCCGAGCGCAAGCGGCAGGCCCTGCTGGAGGAACTGCGCGCCGAGCAGGCCGAGAAGGAGCGCCTCGCCAAGCTGGAGGCCAAGCGGATCGCCGCCGAGGAGGCCCGCAAGGCCGCCGAGGAAGCCCGCCTGCGGGCCGAGGAGCAGGCGAAGGAACGCGCCGAGGAGGAGGCCCGCCGCCAGGCCGCCGAGGAGGCCCGGCTCAAGGCCGAGGCCGCCGAGCGCGAGCGCCGGGAGGCGGAGGCCGCCGCCCAGGCCGAGATCCAGCGCCAGCTCGACGTGCAGCGCGCCGAGCAGCGCCGCCGCGCCGAGGAGGCCCTGCAGCGCGCCGAGGAGGCCCGGCTGCAGGCCGAGGCCGCCGAGCAGGAGCGCCGCGAGGCGGAGGCCGCCGCCGCGTCGGCCGCCACGACCGCGGAACTGCCGCAGGTCGCGGCGGACCGGGACGGCGACGGCACGGACGCCGAGGACGCCGAGACCACCCGGGAGATCCCCGAGGTCGAGCGCCGGAAGGCCGTGCGGGCCGCCGGGCAGGCCGGCCCCGCGGACCGGACGGCCGTCCTGCCGACCGTCCCCGCGGCCGACGAGACCGCCGTGCTGCCGAAGGCCGGGCGTGCCGACTTCCGGAAGCCGCCGGTCGGCGACGAGACCGCGGTGCTGCCGAAGGCCGACGAGACGGCCGTGCTGCCGAAGGCGGAGCGCGCCGACTTCCGCAAGGCACCGCTCACGGACGAGACGGCCGTGCTGCCGCAGGCGGACGAGACCGCCGTGCTGCCGCAGGCCGACCCGGACACGGCCGACCGGGTGCCGCCGGGGCTGTGGCGCGAGGAGCCGCCCGCCGAGACCACCCGCGAGCTCACCCCGGTCGACCGGCCGCGCCCGTCCTGGGCCGAGGAGACGCCGATGGACGACCTCCCGAGCCTCACCGACAGCCTGCTGGGCTCCCGCGACGAGTGGGCCCGCTGGGAGTCCGAGGAGGACGGCGAGGAGGGCCAGGAGGGCCAGGAGCGGCGCGGCTGGGGCCGCAAGCGCC
>NZ_JBEYFP010000201.1:0-9792 GCF_040634455.1 Kitasatospora sp. NPDC007106 | reverse complement strand
GGGAGGCACCGGTCCGTGCCTCCCGTCCCGCGCAGTTCCCCCCAGCCTTCGGCCGGGAGGTGCCCCCACGCGCCCCTGACGTGGTTCACCCGAGCTGTCAGGTACGCCGGTCCCGGACTGCGCAGTTCCCTGCACCCTGAGCCCGGTTCACCGGGCCTCTCAGCTGCACTGGGCGAGCATGGTCTGCTTGTCCGCCGGGGTGACCGGCAGGTCGTACTTGAGGGCGACCTGGGCGAAGCGGACGACGTAGGAGCAGCGGATCTTCGGGTCGGCGGGGAGCCACTCGGAGGGGCCGGAGTCGCCCTTGGCGGAGTTCTGCGGGCCGTCGGCGGGGATCAGGTTGAGCGGGTCGTTGGCGATCCGGACCCGCTTGGCCTTGTCCCACTTCGCGGCGCCCATCTGCCAGTCGTAGGAGAGCGGCATCACGTGGTCGATCTGGATCTTCGTGGCCTGCGCCTTCGTCCACTGCACGTCCTTGCCGGTGTACGGGTCGTGGATGGTCATGGACGTGACGGTGCAGGCGGAGCCGTCCTTGTGCTGGACGGAGCGGCCGTCCCGGGCGAGCAGGTCGTTGCGGGTGTCGCAGTTGTTGTGGCCGAGGGCGGTGCCGTCGACGTTGTCCGTCCAGGCGGGGCCGAACTGGTCGCGGTCGTAGCCGGTCCGGGGGCCGGCCGCGGCGGTGCGGACCTTGCCGATCAGGTCGCGGCCGGCCTTGTGGTCGGCGGCGGAGGTGAGCGGGGCGAGGCCGGGCCTGGTGCCGTCCGGGTTCTGCAGCGGGCTGGTGCCGACGGCGCCGCTCTGGGCGTGGTCCGTGGAGCTGCCGGGGGTACCGGAGGTGCAGGCGGTGAGCAGGAGGGCGGGCAGCAGCAGGGCGGACAGGGCGGTGGCAGGGCGGGCGCGCACGGGTTCTCCCCCGACGGTGTGGCGGTGACGGCGCACCAGCAGAGCAGGGCCCGTCGTGCCGGGTCAAGCCGCGGGGGTGGCGGGGCGGGCCGGGTCAGCCGCCGATCGCGGACATCGGGCGGTCGGGGCGGACGAAGCCGGCCGTGTCGATGGCGTGGCCGGGGCCCTTGCGGGCGATGGTGGCCCGCCAGGCGGCCTCGATCCGGTCGTCGTCGGCGCCGCCGCGCAGCAGGGCGCGCAGGTCGGACTCCTCGGTGGCGAAGAGGCAGTTGCGCAGCTGGCCGTCGGCGGTGAGCCGGACGCGGTCGCAGCCGCCGCAGAACGGCCGGGTGACGGAGGCGATGACGCCGACGACGGTGTCGGTGCCGGCGATCCGCCACTCCTCGGCGGGGGCGTTGCCGTGCCGGCCGACCGGGACGAGCTGCCAGCGGCCGCCGAGGTCGGCGAGGATCTCGTCGGCGGTGACCATGCGGGTGCGGTCCCAGGCGCCCTGGGCGTCGAGCGGCATGGATTCGATGAAGCGCATCCGGTAGCCGTGCTCGGCGGCGAAGGCGACGAGGTCGCGGAGTTCGTCGTCGTTGACGCCGCGGACGGGGACGGCGTTGACCTTGACGGGGTCGAGGCCGGCGGCGCGGGCGGCGGCGAGTCCGTCGAGGACGTCGGGGAGCCGGTCGCGGCGGGTGATCTCGGCGTACCGCTCGGGGCGGAGGGTGTCGAGGGAGACGTTGACCCGGTGCAGGCCGGCGGCCTTCAGGTCGGCGGCGGTGCGGGCGAGGCCGATGCCGTTGGTGGTGAGCGAGAGCTCGGGGCCGCCGTCCGGGCCGTCGAGGGCGGTGAGGGCGGCGACCAGGCCGGGCAGGCCGCGGCGGAGCAGCGGTTCGCCGCCGGTGAGGCGGAGGTTGCGGATGCCGAGGCGGTGGACGGCGATCCCGGCGAGCCGGACGACCTCGTCGTCGGTGAGGAGTTCGGGGCGGGGCAGCCAGTTCAGGCCCTCGGCGGGCATGCAGTAGGTGCAGCGCAGGTTGCAGCGGTCGGTCAGTGAGATCCGCAGGTCGGTGTGGATCCGGCCGTAGCGGTCGACCAGCGGGCCGCCGGGGGGCTGCGCGGTGCCGGGAGCGGTGGAGCGGGGTGCCATGCGCCCAGTACAGGGTGCGGGCGGGGGTCGCGGCCAGCGGCGGAAGTTCCGGTGTCCGCCGCTGACCTGCGAGGTCTCCTTGTCGGATCGTCCAACTGCCGTTGCGGCGGCCGGGTCGGGAGACTGGGGGCATGAGTGATCGGCGGATTCCGGCCCTGGTGCTGGCGGCGGGCGGCGGGCGGCGGCTGGGCGGGCGGCCGAAGGCGCTGGTGGAGCACCGCGGGCGGCCGCTGCTGGAGCATGCGCTGGCGGTCGTCCGGGCGGGCGGCTGCGGGCCGGTGGTGGCGGTGCTGGGGGCGGCCCGGGAGGAGGTGCGGGCGCGGGCGCGGACGGGCGACTGCCTGCTGGTCGACAATCCGGCGTGGGAGAGCGGGATGGGCTCCTCGTTGCGGGCGGGGCTGGCGGCGCTGCCGGCCGGTGCGCCGGCGGTGCTGGTGATGCTGGTGGACACCCCGGGGGTGACGCCCGAGGCGGTGCGGCGGCTGCTGGCGGCGCACCGGGCGGGCGGGCAGCTGGTGGCGGCGGCGTACGGCGGGCGGCGCGGGCATCCGGTGCTGATCGGGGCGCGGTACTTCGCGGAGGCGGCGGCCGGGGCCACCGGGGACGCGGGGGCGCGCGCCCTGCTGGCCGCGCACGCCGGGGGGCTCCTCCTGGTGGAGTGCGGCGACGTGGCGGTGCCGGACGACCTGGACACTCCGGAGGACCTGGCCCGCTGGTCCGCGTCCGCCGGATGAACCGGCTTGCGGCGCAGGCACGTTGGCCCCTCGCGTACGCCTCGTTCACCAGCACCCCCGCTGTTCGGCGGGGGCGCCGCCGCCGACGGGTCGTACGCCCCCCGACTCTCCCCGAGGTTTGCCGTAACCCGTTCCACCACCTGCCCGGATCAGCGAAGATGGGGGGTGACCTGCCCAGCCGACACCGAACGGACGGTGCCAGCCATGACCGCAGTGCCGCAGCCCGACGACTTCAGCGACCGGGCGCCCGGCCCCGCCCCGTCCGCGGGTGGCACCGCGATCCGCTGCCCGGCCTGCCGGGCCGAGCACGTGTACGAGGCGCCGAGCCTGCCGTGTCCGTGCGGGGCGCAGCTGCGGGTGCCGCTGCTGCGCGGCGGGGTGCCGGTGCAGGTGCGCTTCCGCTCCTGGGAGGACTCCTGGTTGAGCATGCGGTGCCCGCACTGCGGCCGCAACGACCAGTGGCCGCAGCCGGAGTACACCTGCAACTGCGGGGCGACGGTGCGGCTGCCGGTGGACCGGGCGCCGCGGCTGCCCTCCGCGGGGCCGGCCGGCCGGCCGGTGGGTGCCCGCCCGTACACCACGGCGGTGCCGCCGGAGCAGCCGGCGTCGCCGTCGGGCCGGCACCGGCTGATGCGGCCGCCGTTCCGTCCGCAGCCGGTGCGCTCGCCGCAGGACGCGCTGCCGGCCGCGGCCCACTACCTGCAGTGGCTGGGCTTCGAGGACCTGGAGCTGACGGACGGCCAGGACCGCGAGGCGGTGACGCTGCTCGGCTCCCGGATGGTGGCGCAGGTGGACACCTGGCCGGACCCGGCGGACGTGAAGGCCGTGGAGTGCCTGTGGATGCAGACGCTGCACAGCGAGGAGATGGCGTCGGCGATGTTCACCCTGGCCGGCTACTCGCACCAGGCGGTGGTCCGCGGCGAACAGTTGCTGGTCGCGCTGTTCACGCTGGACGTGTCGGGCATCCCGCAGCCGGCGAACGGCGCGGCCGAGGCGCTGATGGAGACCGGCTGGACGTCCTGACCCCCGCCGCGGCGGAGGGTGCCACTCCGCAATCCGTGCCGCTCGTGATCTGGTGCACAAGCTCGCCCCCGTGTTGAATTGCCGCCACAGCGCGGCGGAGGGGACGGCCGCGCCCCTGCCGGATGGCGCACACAAGGAGGTGGCGTTGTCGGAGCACGGAACGGGCCCGGGGGGCGTGGCGGACGCCGTATGGCGGCTGCGGTCGCGCGGATGCTGGCAGGAGGCTGCGGAGTTACTGCGACCGCACGCCGGGCGGGATCCGACCGCCGCGCTGGAGCGGGCCGAACTCCTCATCGAGCAGTGCATGTTCACGGCCGCGAACTGGGCCGAGGCGGAGGCCGCGCTGCGCCTCGCCGAGGCGGGGGCGGCGGCGCCCGGGCAGCGGGCCGCGGCGGCCTGCGCCCGGGGGTTCCTGGCGTACGTGGCGAGCGTGCTGGGCCGGCGGGACCGGCTGGACGAGGCGCAGGCTGCGCTGGGGCGGACCTCCGCGCTGCTGCCCCCGGACGCGCCGGGCCGCCCGCTGCTGGACTTCCGGCGCGGCCTGGTCGCCGAGAACCTGCTGCACGACCCGGCGGCGGCGCGGATCGCCTACCGCCGGGCGCACGACGCGGCGGCGGAGCGCCACGACGACCTGCTCTGCTCCTACACCTGGCGGCACCTGGCCGGGTTGGCGATGGCCGGCGGCGACCGGGAGCGGGCGCGGGAGGGGTTCCGCGCCTCGCTGCGGCTGCGCGAGGAACTCGGGTTCACGGTGGGGGTGGCGCCGGCCCTGGCCGCCCTCGCGGACGTCGTCGAGCCGGCGGAGGCGGTCCGGCTGCGGGCCGAGGCGGCCCGGCTGGTCCAGGCCCTCGGCGGGGTGCCGGTCTGGCTGGCCGGCCGGTTGCAGGTCCCGCCGCAGGGCGCGGTCCAGGACGGCGCGGTGGTCCGGGCACCGGGGACGGCCTGAACGGGTGCGCGGTGCGGTCCGGGCCGGTCCGGGCGCACCGCGCGGCCGCTCCCCCGGCGTGCCCGGGCATCGACGGTCCGATGCCGGGGCGGGCGGCCTCGGCGGCGCGACGGACGTGAGCTAAGGTAAGGCTAACCTGTCCGGGGCGAGCAGTGCCCCGGACGGGTGCCGCCGACGCCGTCCCCGGGCTCCGCCGAGCCCCGTCCGTACCGCTGGGGCCCGCATGACCCTGACCGCCGCTGAGGCCGCCCCGGTGCCGGCCCGCCCCGAACCGCCGCTCGCGGGCACGTACCGCAGACTGACCGCCGCCCACCCCGCCCTGCGCGTCCGGCTGGCGCCGCCGCCCTCCGGCGACGGCTGGGCCCGCGCCGGAGACCTGGCGGCGGACCCGGAGGCCGTCCGCGCCGCGATCGCCTTCGACGCCGAGGCCGGCGAGCGCGACCACGGCACCGCGCTGCGGCCCGACGTGGCGGCGGGGTTCTGCTTCCACCGCTGGGTGTGGCCGGTGGCGCTGGCCGTCACCCTGCCGTGGTTCCTGGAGCGCCGGGTGCCCCGGCTGCCGGTCGGCCGGGTCGCCTTCCACCGGGCGCGCGGCGAACTGACCGTGGACCCGGTGGAGTTGGTCGGCCTGCCGGGCGACCCGCTGGCCGCCGGGGGCCTGCTGCGCACCGTGCCGGACGAGGCCGCGCTGCGCGCCGAACTGCTCGACGCGGTGCACGAGCACGTGGCGCCGATGGTGGCCGCGTTCCGCCCCTGGGTGCGGCGCGGCCCGCGGACCCTCTGGGGCACGGCCACCGACGACGTGGTCGAGGGCCTCTGGTTCCTGGCCGGCCAACTCGGCGAGGAGGAGCGCGCGGTCGCGGAGCTCACCGCCCTGCTGCCCGGCGGCGGACCGGCCCCCTTCGTCGGCGGCGCCGCCTTCCGGCCGGGGGACGGAATCCGTACACGCACTCGGTCCACCTGCTGCCTGTTCTACACCGTTAGCCCGAACGAGCTGTGTTTCACCTGCCCGCGACAGCAGGAAAGGTGATTGCCATTCGAATATTCGCCGATAATTCCCCCGCACCGGTGCATCGCCGGTAATCCGGCCCTGCGGCACCGGAATTCTCCGCCATCATGGACCAGCCGTCCCTACGCAGGAAAGCGAGGCTGGTTCAGGTCATGAGACTGTCCGACATACCACTGGGCTGGGGCGCGGCGGGCACGGCCCTCCTGGTGGTCGCCGCCGTCCTCGTGGCGTTCGCCCGCAACCGGGCCGCCGCGGCGACCGGCGGGTCCGATTCCTGGGAGCGCTCGGAGGATCGCCGCCGCCGCAAGGAATCCCTGTACGGGGCCGCCTCGTACACCCTGCTCTTCTGCTGCGCCGCGGTCGCCGCGGCGCTGTCCTTCCACGGCCTGGTCGGCTTCGGCGTGCAGAACCTCAACCTCTCCGGGGGCTGGGAGTACCTGGTGCCGTTCGGCCTGGACGGGGCCGCGATGTTCTGCTCGGTGCTCGCCGTCCGCGAGGCCAGCCACGGCGACGCGGCGCTCGGCTCCCGGCTGCTGGTGTGGCTGTTCGCCGGTGCCTCCGCCTGGTTCAACTGGGTGCACGCGCCGCGCGGCCTGGGCCACGCCGGGGCGCCGCAGTTCTTCGCCGGCATGTCCCTCTCGGCGGCCGTGCTCTTCGACCGGGCGCTCAAGCAGACCCGCCGGGCGGCCCTGCGCGAACAGGGCCTGGTGCCCCGTCCGCTGCCGCAGATCCGGATCGTCCGCTGGCTGCGGGCCCCGCGGGAGACGTACGCCGCCTGGTCGCTGATGCTGCTGGAGGGCGTGCGCACCCTGGACGAGGCCGTCGAGGAGGTCCGCGACGACCGCCGGACGGCCGCCGCCGACCGGGAGCGCCGGCGGCTCGCCAGCCGCCGGGAGCGGGCCGAGATCCGCGCCATCGGCCGCCACCACGGGGGCTGGCGCCAGCGTTCCGCCGCCCGGCAGTTGGAGGCGGGCGGCACGGAGCCCGTCATAGCCGTCGACGCCGCACCCGCCGAGGTCCGGCCTGCCCCGCAGCCGGGGCTGCCGGTCCGCCCGGCGCCGCCGAGCGTCGACCTGACCCCGGAGGAGGACACCATGACGCTCCCCCGCCTGGACTCCCTGGAGCAGAAGCTCAAGGACCTGGAGCAGCAGTTCGGCTGATCGGCCGGAGCGCGCCGGGGGCTGCCCGCGTCCCCGGCCTCAGTACACCTGGCCGTCCGTCGGGGCGGGGCCCTCGGCGGACAGCTCGAACCACATCCGCTTGCCGGAGCCGCGGGGCTCCACGCCCCAGCCGTCGGCGAGCGCCTCCACCAGCATCAGTCCGCGGCCGGAGGAGGCCTGTTCGCCGGGCGTGCGGCGGGTCGGCCACAGGTCCGACTCGTCCTCGACCTCGACCCGCAGGCGGGCCCGGCCCTGGCCGGGCGCCTGGTAGAGCCGGGCGGTGAACATCGCGTCCCGGTCGGTGTGCCGGATCGCGTTGGTGACCAGCTCGGAGGAGAGCAGTTCGGCGGTGTCGATGAGGTCCGGCACCTGCCAGCGTCTCAGCGCGTCCCGCAGTTCGCCGCGGAGCTCGGAGATCCGGGCGAGGTCGGCCTGGCCGATCCGGCGCCGCAGCTGCTGGGCGGCGCGGCCGCCGGAGGGGCCGTCCCAGCGGAGCAGCAGCAGCGCTATGTCGTCCTCGCGCTCGCTGGAGTCGGCGGCCCGGGCGGCGACCCGGTCGGCCAGCTCCTCCAGCGGTTCGCGGGCGGACTCGTCGCGGGCGGGCAGCGGTGCGGCGACCGCCTCGCAGAGCCGGTCGAAGCCGGTGTCGAGGTCCATGCCGCGGGCCTCGACCAGGCCGTCGGTGCAGAGCAGCACGGTCTCGCCGGGGTCGAGGCTGAACCGGGTGACCCGGTACTCCTCGTCGGGGTCGACCCCGAGCGGCAGGCCACCGGCGACCGGCAGGACACAGGCCGAGCCGTCGGCCCGGCGGACCACCGGGTCGAGGTGGCCGGCCCGCACCGCGTAGACCACGCCGTAGTCGACGTTGACCTCGGCGTAGGTGCAGGTGGCGAAGTGGTCGGTGTCCAGGTCGGCGAGGAAGCGGGAGGCACGGGCCATCACCGCGGCGGGCGGGTGGCCCTCGGCCGCGTAGGCGCGCAGGGCGATCCGCAGCTGGCCCATGATGCCAGCCGCGTGCACGTCGTGGCCCTGGACGTCGCCGATGACCAGGCCCACGTGGCCGCCGGGCAGCGGGACCACGTCGTACCAGTCGCCGCCGATCTGCAGGCCGGAGCCGGCCGCGAGGTAGCGGACGGCGGTGGTGACGCCGGGCACCGAGGGCACGGCGCGCGGCAGCATGACCCGCTGCAGGCTGGCGGCGAGCTCGTGCTCGGCGTCGTGCAGCTGGGCGCGGGCCAGGGACTGGGCGACCAGGCCGCCGAGGGTGGAGAGCAGGGTGCGCTCGTCGGCGTCGAGCTCGCGGTCGTCGTCGAAGCTGACCACGCAGACGCCGATCGCCCGGCCGCTGACGACCAGCGGCAGGAAGGCCCAGGAGCTGCGGCCGGTGCCGGCGCCGAGCTGCTCCCACGCCTCCGGGTAGCGCTCGCGGTACTCGTCGCGGTCGGCGATGAAGACGGGGGTGCGGGTGCGGACGGCGAAGGCCATCGGGTGGTCGGCGGCGAGCGGGGAGCGGTCGTGCCGGGCGATCAGCTCGCTGCGGTAGCCGCTGGCGCCGAGGATGGCGAGCCGGCCGGCCTCCATGGAGGCGAGCACCAGGCCGTCCGGCGGCAGGCCGGGCAGCGGCAGCTCGGTGAAGACCCGGGCGACGTCGCGGACGGTGACCGCCTCGGACAGCGCCCGGGCGGCCTCCTTGATGAACCGGGAGCGCTCCTCGCGCAGCGCGGCGAGCTCGCCGGCCTTCTCCCGCTTGTGCAGCTCGACGGTGGCGTCCCAGACGAAGCCGACCATCCGGGACGGGCGGCCGAAGGCGTCGGCCAGGACCCGGCCGCGGAAGCGCACGGCGTGCATCTCGCCGCCGGGGTGGACGGTGCGGTAGTAGGCGCCGCACTGGCCGAGCTCGGCGACGGCCCGCTCGACCCGGCGGCTGACGACCGGGGCGTCCTCGGGGTGGAGCAGGGCGAGGAAGGCGGCGGAGCTGCGGTCGAAGCGGTCCGGGTCGAGACCCAGGATGTCGCAGGCCCGCTGGTCGCCCTCGAGGATGTCGCGGCGGATGTCCCAGTCGAACGAGCCGATGCCGTTGGCGGCCATCGCCGGCTCGAGCCAGTCGGGGGTGGAGTCGCCGCCGCGGCCGGACAGGCCGCGGCCGGTCGGGGGGACGGACAGGCCGGCGGTCGCGGTGCGCAGCGCGTGGCCCGCGGCGGTGCGCACCGCCTGGGCCGGTGGGCTCCGGCGCGCGGGCCCCTGCGGCTCGGGCTCTGTCGCCATGTGTCTCCTGCCGCTGCAGGCCGTGCCGTCCGGGGGACGGCACGGCCGGGTCGTGATCGGATTCGGTGTGCCGGCCGGTGGGGCCGGTCGGGAATCGGTTCTTCCCGCCGCACACCGCGCACACATTCTCACTAGCCTGTCGTATGTTCGGCAAGGCGGCAATCCCGGAGCACCGTCCGGGTGTCGCGAAGATGGGGCAAAGATGGGGCCGCGGTGACGGTTCGTACACGTTTCAGGACGGTCCGAGCTCGAACCAGGTGACCTTGCCCTCGCCGCGGAGCTGCACTCCCCAGTCGTCCGCCAGCGCTTCGACCAGCAGCAGTCCGCGGCCCGAGGTGGCGTACTCGCCGGGTGCCCGGCGCCCGGGCAGTCCGGTCGCGGCATCGCGGACTTCGATCCGGAGCAGGCCGTCCGGAGTGAGTTCCGCGTCGAACACCGCGCCAGCCCGGGTGTGCACCAGCGCATTGGTGATCAGTTCCGAGGCGAGCAGCTCCGCGGTGTCGGCCCGCTCCGGCGGTATCCCCCAGCGGTCGAGCACGGCCCGCAGCCGGCGGCGGACGGCGCCGACGGCGCTCAGCTCGGCCGGCTCCAGGGCGGCGTGCAGCCGGCGGTGCAGC
>NZ_JBEYFP010000200.1:0-9872 GCF_040634455.1 Kitasatospora sp. NPDC007106 | reverse complement strand
CGGAACCGGACGGGTGCCGGGGTCCCGTCGGGGCCCGTCTCGGCAGGCCGCGAAGGGTCCTGCGCTCAGAGCCCGCCGCCGGAGTGGGTAGGCTGGCCCCCGTCCCTGCCGTCCGACGGTCCCGCACGACCGGGGCGGCGCCGCAGCAAGGAGGAACCACTGAGCATGCAAGGCACCGGTCCGGAAGCCGCACGCGACGCCTCGCTGCCCGCCCGCGCCAAGATCGCCGTGACGGCCGGCAAGATGGCCGCCGCCCTCTCGCAGAAGGCCGGGCGCGGCAGTGGTTCGGTGATCGGCGGCAAGATCGCGCTCAAGCTCGACCCCGATCTGCTGGCCACCCTGTCCGAGCACCTCGACGTGGTGCTGGTCAGCGCGACCAACGGCAAGACCACCACCACCCGGCTGATCGCCGAGGCGCTGCGCGCCGCGGGCCCGGTGGTCTCCAACGCCCTGGGCGCCAACATGCCGGCCGGCATCACCGCCGCGCTGGCGGGCGGCTCGGACGCGCGCTTCGGCGTGATCGAGGTGGACGAGAAGTACCTCGCGACGGTCGCCCGGGACACCCGGCCCAAGGCCATAGCGCTGCTGAACCTCTCCCGCGACCAGCTGGACCGCGCCGCCGAGACCCGCATGATGGCGGAGAAGTGGCGCGAGGGTCTCAAGGACTCGGACGCGGTGATCATCGCCAACGCCGACGACCCGCTGGTGACCTGGGCCGCCTCGTCCTGCAAGAAGGTGGTCTGGGTGGCCGCCGGGCAGGCGTGGAAGGAGGACGCCTGGTCCTGCCCGTCCTGCGGCGGCGTGATGCAGCGCCCCGGCGAGGACTGGTTCTGCTCGCAGTGCGGCTTCCGCCGCCCGAACCCGCACTGGGCGCTGCAGGGCACCCACGTCATCGACCCGCACCGCGGTGCCTGGCCGATCCAGCTGCAGCTGCCCGGCCGCGCCAACCTGGCGAACGCCACCAGCTCGGCGGCGGTCGCGGCGGTCTTCGGCGTCGCCCCGCAGGTCGCGCTGCAGCGGATGCAGACGGTCGCCGCGGTCGCCGGCCGCTACGACGTGGTGCAGTACCAGGGCCGCGACGTGCGCCTGCTGCTGGCGAAGAACCCGGCCGGCTGGCTGGAGACCTTCACGCTGATCGACCAGCCGCCGGCGCCGGTGGTGCTGTCGGTGAACGCGCTGGACGCGGACGGCACCGACACCTCCTGGCTGTGGGACGTCGACTACGAGCGCCTGGCCGGCCACCCGATCTTCGTGATGGGCCAGCGCAAGCTGGACCTGGCGGTCCGGCTGGAGGTCGCCGGGCTGCAGTTCCAGGTGGTGGACACCCTGGAGCAGGCCGTCCGGCTGGCGCCGCCCGGCCGGATCGAGGCGATCGCCAACTACACCGCCTTCCAGCAGCTGCGCAAGGCGGTGGCGGTCTGATGTCGTACCCCGCCGACCCGCAGTTCCAGCAGCCTCAGCAGCAGCAGTACGGAAGGCCTTCGAGGATGAACGAGAGCAGCCTGCGCCTCGTCTGGGTGTACCCGGACCTGCTCAGCACGTACGGCGACCGCGGCAACGCGCTGGTCGTCGAGCGGCGGGCGCGGCAGCGCGGCCTCGGGGTGACCCGGATCGACGTGCGCTCCGACCAGGCGGTGCCGACCAGCGGCGACATCTACCTGATCGGCGGCGGCGAGGACCGTCCGCAGCGGCTCGCCGCGGAGCGGCTGCGCAACGACGGCGGTCTGGTCCGCGCCGCCGAGAACGGTGCGATCATCTTCTCGGTCTGCGCCGGCTACCAGATCCTCGGCCGCGAGTTCATCAACGACCTCGGCGAGCGCGAGCCGGGCCTCGGCCTGCTCGACGTGTGGACGACCCGCGGCGAGGGCTCCCGCTGCGTCGGCGACGTGCTCGCCGACGTCGACCCGGCGCTCGGCCTGCCGCAGCTCACCGGTTTCGAGAACCACCAGGGCGTCACGCACCTCGGCGAGGGCGTCAAGCCCCTGGCGAACGTGCGGACGGGCCGCGGCAACGGCACCGGCGACGGCACCGAGGGCGCGTACCGCGACACCGTGTTCGGCACCTACCTGCACGGCCCGGTGATGGCCCGCAACCCTGCCGTCGCCGACATGCTGCTCAAGCTGGCGCTGGACGTCAGCGCGCTGCCGCCGGCCGACACGACCTGGTACGACGCGCTGCGCGCGGAGCGCATCGCGGCCACCAGCCAGCCCGCCTGAGTCCGACGAAGGGTGTCCGGTTGACCGCATTGCGGTCAACCGGTGCCATGCGGGCGGGATGCATAAGAGAATAGGGATCGCTGGACGCAACCCTCCTCGGCGTCCGGCTGCAGATTGCGCGGACGCGTCGACGATGCCGCTCCCGCTCGGCTCCTGCCCGGCCGGACGCAGGAACCGTATGCTGTGCCATGGTCGCCCCCGGTTGAAGACGCCCGGGTGCGACCTGTCCGCGGTGGCGACACCGAGGTGGTAGTCCGGCCTCCGGTTCTTCCCCCCAGCCTGGCGGCTGGGAGGTGCCCCCAGGGGAGTTGCAAAGCAATGCGTATTGGTGTCCTGACCAGCGGCGGTGACTGCCCCGGCCTGAACGCCGTGATCCGTTCCGTGGTCCACCGGGGGGTGGTCGACCACGGCGACGAGATCATCGGTTTCCAGGACGGCTGGCGCGGCCTCCTCGAAGGCGTCCACCGTCCTCTCACCCTGGAGTCGGTGAGCGGCATCCTCGCCCAGGGCGGCACGATCCTCGGGTCCTCCCGGGTCCAGCCGAGCCACCTGCGGGACGGCGTCGAGCGCGCCAAGCAGCACTGCAAGGACCTCGGGATCGACGCGGTCATCCCGATCGGCGGCGAGGGCACCCTGAAGGCCGCGAAGCTCATGAGCGACGCGGGCCTGCCGGTGGTCGGCGTGCCGAAGACGATCGACAACGACATCGCCTGCACCGACGTCACCTTCGGCTTCGACACCGCCGTCTCGGTGGCCACCGACGCGCTGGACCGCCTCAAGACCACCGCCGAGTCGCACCAGCGGGTCATGGTCGTCGAGGTGATGGGCCGTCACACCGGCTGGATCGCCCTCAACGCGGGCATGGCGGCCGGCGCGCACGCGATCGTGGTGCCCGAGCGCCCCTTCCACATCGACAAGCTGACCGACGTGGTGCGCGAGCGCTTCGACCGGCACAAGAAGTTCGCGATCGTGGTCTGCGCCGAGGGCGCCAAGCCCGAGCCCGGCACCATGCCGTGGGAGGAGGGCACCAAGGACATGTACGGCCACGAGCGGTTCACCGGCATCGCCACCCAGCTCTCCCGTGAGCTGGAGCACCGGCTCGGCAAGGAGGCCCGTCCGGTGATCCTCGGCCACACCCAGCGCGGCGGCACCCCGACCGCCTACGACCGGGTGCTCGCCACCCGCTTCGGCTGGCACGCGGTGGAGGCCGCCCACAAGGGCGCCTTCGGCCACATCACCGCGCTGCAGGGCACCGACATCCGCCTGGTGCCGCTCGCCGAGGCGGTCGCCGAGCTGAAGACCGTGCCGCAGGAGCGCTACACCGAGGCCGAGACGGTCATCTGACCGGCCCGTCCCGCAGCTCTTCGGGAGCCCCGTCCGCCGCCTCGGCGGGCGGGGCTCCTTCTCTTCTCCAGCCTTTCTTGACCGATCGATCCAGTTAGCGCTATGGTCTTCCCATGGCAAGGACCAAGGAGTTCGACCCGGACGCGGCGCTGCAGGCGGCGCTGGAGCTGTTCTGGGAGCGCGGGTACGAGGCGACCTCGATGGCCGACCTCACCGGGCACCTGGGCATCGGCCGCGCCAGCCTGTACGCCACCTTCGGCGGCAAGCACGAGCTGTTCCTCAAGGCGCTCGACCGCTACCGGGAGAACACCGACGCCAAGCTGCTCGCCGGGCTCTCGCAGCCCGGCGCGGCCCTGCCCACGGTCCGCGCCGTGGTGCGGCGCTTCGCCGACGAGGCGGTCCGCGAGCAGCGGCACCGCGGCTGCCTGATCACCAACACCGCCACCGAACTCGCCACCCGCGACCCGGACGCGGCCCGCCGCGTCCGCGCCAGCTGGGACACCCTGGAGACGCTCACCGCCGGCGCGCTGGCCCGGGCGCAGGCCCAGGGCGAGCTGGCACCGGAGAAGGACCCGCGGGCCCTCGCCCGGCTGCTGCTCACCGTGATGCAGGGCATGCGGGTGATCGGCAAGGCGGGCGACGACCCGCGGCGGGTCACCGACGCGGCGGACCTCGCCCTGTCACTGCTCGACTGAGCCCCTCGGGCCCGGACCAACAGCCCCACCGGCCGCTCCTCGGCGGCCCTCTGCACGGCCTTATATTGGACCGAACGGTACAGAAAGAGGGGGAGACCATGGCTGCCACGGCCATCACTCCGACGTCCACCGGCGCACCGGCGCCACGCACCGCACCCGGCTTCGCCCTGCTCGGCACCGTCCAGGCGACACTGATCTTCACCCTGATGGCGATCTCCGTGCCGCTGCCCGACATCGGCCGCGAGTTCGGCCTCGACCACAGCCGGCTCGTCCTGCTCAACGCCGCCTACGGGCTCTCCTTCGCCGCCCTGCTGCTGCTCGGCGGCCGGCTCACCGACCGCTACGGCGGCCGCCGGATGCTCACCACCGGCCTGGTGGTGCTCGGCCTCGCCTCGATCGCCGCCCCGCTCGCCCCCGGCTACACCGCCCTGCTGCTGCTCCGCTTCCTCCAGGGCGCCGCCGCGGCCCTGGTCGCCCCGGCCGGCATGGCCGTCCTCAAGACCCTGCTGCCCGGCCCCGCGGCCTACGGCCGGGCGATGGCCACCTGGGGCGGACTCTCCGTGCTCGGCGCCACCACCGGCAACCTCGCCTCCGGGGCCGTCGCCAGCTGGCTCTCCTGGCGCTGGATGTTCGCCGTCCCGGTGGTCGTCGCCGCCGCCGCCCTCGCCCTCGCCCCCGCACTGCTGCCCCGCGACCCCGCCCGCGACCGGCGCCCCGCCCTCGACCTGCCCGGCGCCGTCCTCGCCACCGCCGGCACCGTCCTGGTCAGCTACGGCCTCGTCCTCACCGAGACCGGCGGCTGGCAGCTGCCGCTCGCCCTCGGCCTGCTGGTGCTCGCCGCCTTCGTGCTCCGCGAGCGGCGCGCCGCCGAGCCGCTGCTGCCGCTCGGCTTCCTGCGCGGCGGACGCCGCCTGCTCGGCCTGGCCGCCACCCTGCTGAGCGCCGGCGGCACCGCCACCCTCTTCCTGCTGCTCACCCTGCACCTCCAGCAGGACCTGGGCTGGACCCCGCTCGCCACCTCCGGCGCCTTCCTCCCCTACGCCGCCGCACTGCTCCTCGGCGGGCAGGCCGCCGGGCCGCTGGTCGGCCGGGTCGGGCCGAAGGCCGTCACCGCGATCGGCCTGGCCACCGGCGCCGCCGGCCTGTTCGCCCTCGCCCACCTCGGCACCGGCTCCGGCTACCTGCCGCTCGTCCCCGGGCTGGTGCTGCTGCCCTTCGGCGCAGCCCTCGCCTTCGCCGGAGCCGCGGTGCTCGCCACCGACGGCGTCCCGGAGGAGCAGATCGGCCTGGCCGGCGGCGTGCTCAACACGGCGATGGAACTCGGCCCGACCGTCCTGCTCACCGCCCTCCTCACGGTCGGCTCCGGCGGCGCCGCGCTGGCCGCCGCCGGCGCCCTCTTCGCCCTCACCGCCCTCGCCGGCACCCTCACCTGACGGCCAGCCCCCAGGGGCGCGGGAACTGCGCAATTCGGATGCGGTCGCCACAACAGCATCGGGCCAAGCCCTGATCTGTACGACGACCCGCCCCCGGACTGCGCAGTCCCCGCGCCCCTTTCGGTGCCCCCACGCGCCCCCCGGCGAGGCTGACCGGTCGGCCCCACCAGGGGCGCGTGGGGGCACCTGCCGCCGGTCCGGCGGGACGATCGGCCCATGGCCGGGGTCCGGGGCACACCATAGGTTGGGTGAGCGGCCGGGGCGCCCGGCCCGCCCCGCGCGAGCAGGAGGAGCAACCCCGATGGAGATCCTCGCCTACGGCGTGCAGACCGACGAGCGTCCGCTGCTGGACGCGGCGTTCGCCGGCCGGCACCCGCTGCGCATGCTGGACGTCTTCCTCACCCGGGACACCGCCCCGCTCGCCGACGGCTTCCCGGTGGTGTCCAGCAGCGTCAACGACGAGCTGGACGGCGTGGTGCTGGCCCGGCTCGCCGCGGGCGGCACCAAGCTGGTCACCCAGCGCTCCACCGGCTTCAACAACATCGACCTGGCGGCCGCCCGCGACCTCGGCCTGACCGTCGCCAGGGTCTCCCACTACTCCCCGCACGCCGTGGCCGAGCACGCCTGGGCGCTGGCGCTGGCCGTGAACCGGCGGCTGCTGCGGGCGGCGAGCCGCACCCGCGAGTTCGACTTCCGGCTGGACGGCCTGCTGGGCCGGGACGTCCACGGGATGACCGTCGGCGTGATCGGCACCGGCAAGATCGGCGAGTGCTTCGCCCGGATCGCGCACGGCTTCGGCACCGAACTCCTCGGCTGGGACGTCGCCCCCAACCCGGCCTGCCGGGAGCTCGGTCTGCAGTACGTCGAGAAGGACGAGCTGCTGGAGCGCAGCGACCTGGTCAGCCTGCACGTGCCGCTGCTGCCGGACACCCGCCACCTGATCGACGCGGCCGCGCTCGCCCGGATGAAGGACGACGCGATCCTGGTGAACTCCAGCCGCGGCGGCCTGGTCGACAGCGCCGCGCTGGTCGAGACGCTGCGGTCCGGCCGGCTCGCCGGGGTCGGCCTGGACGTGTACGAGGAGGAGACCGGCGTCTTCTTCACCGACCGGTCGGTGCACGGGGTGGCCGACGACGTGCTGGCCCGGCTGATGACCTTCCCGCACGTGCTGGTCACCTCCCACCAGGCGTACTTCACCAGGACCGCGGTCGGCCAGATCATCGCGGCGACCGTCCGCAACGTCGAGGACTTCGCGGCCGGCCGCACCGGCGAGAACACCCTCGTCCCGGCCGCCGGCGCCGCAGGCTGACCGCGCCACGCCCGCCGGGACCGGGGCCGGGTTCGGTCGGTTCGTAAGCGCCGCCTAGGCTGTGCCGGAAGCAAAACGGACGAACCGGACCGGCCTGCGGGCGGGTCCGGTCGGCACCAGCGAAGGCAGGACGCGCCGATGGGCGACGGCATGGCAGGGATGCACCACCACGGCGGAACGGGCACGCTCGGCCCGTACAGCCCGTCCGCCGCGCTCGGCTGGTCGCCGGACTGGCCCTTCCTGATCGGCGCGGTGCTCGCCCTCGGCCTCTACACGGCGGCCGCGATCCGGCTGTGGCGGCGCGGCGACAAGTGGCCGGTCGGCCGGATGATCGCCTGGACGGCGGGCACCGGCACGGTCGTCCTGGTGACCTGCACCGGGCTGAACGACTACGGCATGGTGCTGTTCAGCGCGCACATGATCCAGCACATGGTGCTGTCCATGCTCTCCCCCATCCTGCTGCTGCTCGGCGCCCCGATCACGCTGGCGCTGCGGGCCCTGCGCCCGGCCCGCAAGGGCAGCGGCCGCGGTCCGCGCGAGCTGCTGGTGGCCCTGCTGCACAGCCGGTACGTTCGGGTGGTCTCGCACCCCGGCGCCACCATCCCGCTGTTCGTCGCCAGCCTGTACGCGCTGTACTTCTCGCCGCTGTTCGACCACCTGATGCAGTACCGCCTCGGGCACCTCGCGATGATGGTCCACTTCCTGGCGGTCGGCATGCTCTTCTTCTGGCCGATCATGGGCGTGGACCCGGGTCCGCACCGGCCGGGCTACATCATGCGCATCCTGGAGCTCTTCGTGGGGATGCCGTTCCACGCCTTCTTCGGCGTGGCCGTGATGATGGCGACCCACCCGCTGGTGACCACCTTCACCGACGCCGCCGCGCCGCCCGGCACCAAGCTGCTGGACGACCAGGAGCTGGCCGGCGGCATCACCTGGGCGTTCGGCGAGATCCCGACCGCGATCGTGCTGATCGCCCTGACCCTGCAGTGGGCGCGGTCCGAGGAGCGGCAGGCCCGCCGCCGCGACCGTGCCGCGGACCGGGACGGCGACGCCGAGCTCGCCGCCTACAACGCCTACCTGGCCGCGCTGGACCGGCGCGGCCGCGCCGCCGACGCGGGCTGAGCCCCCGCCACGCCGCACCCGCCACGAGCCCCGCCCGGTACGCACCGGGCGGGGCTCGCCGCCGTTCGGGGCCGTGCCCGCGGGGTCAGTCCTCCAGGAGGTCCAAGTCGAGCCGGGCCAGCCGCTCCGGGTCGGCCAGGATGTCGATCGCGACGATCAGGCCGTCGGCGACCACGAAGTCCATGACCGAGACCGGCCGGCCGTCGACCACGGTGACCGTGCCGGCCCCGCCGTTGACCAGCGCCGGCCGGGAGAACGGCGCCATGTGCCGGAACCGGAACGCCTGCGAGGCCACCTCGCGGGCCCCGCGCACCACGATCAGCGGCGCGGCCGGGCCGTCGTCGGCGCGCAGCACCACCTCCGGGTGGAGGACGGCGACCAGCGCCTCGAAGTCACCGCCGCGGGAGGCGGCGAGGAAGGCGTCCACCACCTCGCGGCGGCGTACCGGGTCCGGGTCCGGCGCGGGGGCCGCGCCCTGGACGCGCCGCCGGGCACGGCTGGCGAGCTGCCGGGCGGCGGCCGGGGTGCGGTCCACGATCGGCGCGATCTCGTCGAACGGCAGGCCGAACATGTCGTGCAGCACGAAGGCCAGCCGCTCGGCCGGGGCGAGCTGCTCCAGCACGACGAGCAGGGCGAGCCCGACCGAGTCGGCGAGCAGCGCCTGCTGTTCGGGGTCGGTGCCGTCGGCGTTCGCCACGACGGGGTCGGGCAGCCGCTCGCCGATCGGCTCCTCACGGCGGGTCCGGCGGGTGCGCAGCATGTCGAGGCAGACCCGGCCGACCACGGTGGTGAGCCAGCCGCCCAGGTTCTCCACCTCGTCGGCGTCGGTGCGGCTCAGCCTCAGCCAGGCCTCCTGCACCGCGTCGTCGGCCTCGCCGAGCGAGCCCAGCATCCGGTACGCCACCGACCGCAGATGGCCGCGGTGGCTCTCGAAGCGCTCGGCCAGCCAGTCGTTCCGGTCCATCGGGCCCCTCCTCGTCGGTGTGCTCTCACCTCTCTGACGTTCGGGCGGCCGCGGACGTGACGGTTCCGCCCGAACCGTTCCGGCCGGTGCCGGGTGCGAGCAGCCGGCGCAGGGCGAGGGCGTCCGGGGCGAGGGCGGTGAGCAGGGTGGCGGGCGGGCCGTCGGCGGGGCCGGGCAGGGTGAGCAGGGCGGCGTCGGTGCCGTCCGGGGGCGGCGGCGGGGCGGGCAGACCGACGGTGAGCAGTTGTCCGACGGTGCGGTGCGGGCCGAGGACGGCGGGGCCGTCCCAGCCGGGGGCGCCGGGGCCGAGGTCGGTCTGCTGGTCGAGCAGGACGCGGCCGGCCGGGGCGGGGCCGGCCAGGTGGACGGTGAGCCGGGCGGTGATCCGGCCGGGCGGGGCGCCGCGGGTGTGGTCGTGCAGCCGGCCGAGCACCTGTTCCTCGCGCAGCCGCAGCCGGGCCCCGGGGGCGAGGTGGACGACGGTGGTGAGCAGCAGGTGGCTGCCGGCGGCGGCGATGACGGGTTCGGGGCGCCAGTCGAGTTCGGCGTCCTCACCGACGGTGAGGTGCAGCTCGTAGCGGGCGGGGGCGCCGCCGCGGCCGGGGAGGCTGACGGTGGCGGCGGCGCTGGTGACGGTGAGGGCGGCGCCGGGCCGGACCTCGGCGTGCAGGGCGAGCCGGTCGCCGCCGAGCGGGGCGGCCATCGAGCCGATCACGCAGACGTGGGCGGTGCCCGGGGCGCCGCGGGTGCGGCGCAGGGCGAGCGGGCCGGCGCCGGCGAGGACGGGCA
>NZ_JBEYFP010000199.1:0-9873 GCF_040634455.1 Kitasatospora sp. NPDC007106 | reverse complement strand
CGCCGGGCAGCTGCCCGCCGCGGGCGGCGGCACGTACGGCGCGGTGGTGCTGTCCGGCGCCGACGCGACCGGCACCTTCTACGCGGTGCAGAGCCTGCGGCAGCTGCTCGCGCCGATCCAGAGCGGCCAGGGCCAGGGCCCGGCCGAGGCCGGCCGGGGCTTCCCCGGGGTCGTCCTGCGGGACTGGCCGACGGGCGCGCCCGTCCGCGGCACCGCCGAGTCCTTCTACGGCACCCCGTGGACGACCGCGGAGCGCCTGGAGCAGCTCGACTTCCTCGGCCGCACCAAGCAGAACTTCTTCCTGTACGCGCCCGGCGCCGACCCGTACCGGACCTCCCGCTGGCGCGAGGCCTACCCGCAGGCGCAGCAGGACGCGCTGCGCCGGCTCGCCGCGCGGGCCCGGGACAACCACGTGGTGCTCGGCTACTCGATCGACCCGGGGCAGTCGTTCTGCTACGGCTCCGGCAAGGACGTGGACGCGCTGGTCGCCAAGCTGGACGGGCTGCGCAGGCTCGGCTTCGGCGCCTTCCAGCTGCAGTTCCTCGACGTCAGCTACGACGAGTGGCACTGCCCGGGCGACCGCCGCACCTACGGCACCGGCCCGGCCGCGGCGGCCAAGGCCCAGGCCGAGCTGGCCGCGAAGGTGCAGACGCGGCTGATCGCGGCGCACCCGGAGCTGGCGCCGCTGTCGGTGGTGCCGACGGAGTACCAGAAGCAGGGCGCGACGCCGTACCGCAAGGCGCTGGCGGCGGCGCTGCCGGCGGGCGTGCAGGTGGCGTGGAGCGGCGGCGCGGTGATCGCGCCCAAGGTGACGGGCGACCAGCTGGCCCAGACGGCGGCGCTGTTCGACCGCCCGCTGGTGACCATGGACAACTACCCGGTCAACGACTCCACGCCGGACCGGCTGTTCCTCGGCGGCTACACCAGCCGCGACCCCGCGGTGGCGACCCGGTCGGCGGTGCTGCTGACCGCGGCGATGGCGCAGCCGGTGGCGTCCCGGCTGCCGCTGGCGACCGCCGCCGACTTCGGCTGGAAGCCCGAGGGCTACCGCGCCGAGGACTCGGTGAAGCAGGCGGTGCACGCCATGTCGGGCGGCGGCGCGGCCGAGGCGGCGCTCGCCGCACTGGCCGGGAACAGCTCGTCCTCGCCGCTGGACAAGCGGGAGTCGGGCTACCTGGCGCCGCTGATGGAGCGTTTCTGGACGGCGCTGGAGCCGTCCTCGGGCAGCACCCCGGACCACGCGGCGCTGCAGGCGGCGGCCGCACCGCTGCAGGAGGCCTTCGCGACCATGGCGGGGGCGCCGCAGGCCCTCGCCGGCGACGCGGTGGCGCAGGACGCGGGCCCCTGGCTCGTCCGGCTGGCCACCTACGGGCGGGCCGGGCAGGCGGCGGTCGCGATGCTGCTGGCGCAGCGCGGCGGCGACGGCAGTGCGGCCTGGCAGGCCCGGGTGGACCTGCGGCAGCTGCGCGAGCAGCTGGGGCAGGGCACGGTGACGCTCGGGGCCGGGGTGCTGGACCCGTTCCTGGAGCGGGCGCTGAAGGACGCGGACACCTGGGCCGGCGTGGACGCCGGCTCGGGCACCCCGACGACCACGATCGGCACGGCCAACGACCACGGCCCGGCACTGATGACGGACGGCGCCGCGGACACCTTCTACTGGAGCGCGTCCCCGCCGCAGGTCGGCGACGCGGTCGGCCTGGACCTCGGCAACGGCCGCCCGCTCGGCCGGGTGACCGTGCTGATGGGCTCGTGGGGCGACGGTCCGGACGCGGCGAGCGCGGCCGACGACTACCTGCGCGACGGGGTGCTGGAGTACTCCACGGGCAGCGGCGGCTGGAAGCAGCTGGCGGTGGTGCACGGCCAGAAGAGCGTGTCGGTGACCGCCCCGGCCGGCACCGTGGCCAAGGCGGTGCGGCTGCGCGCGCGGACGGCGCAGAAGACCGCGGTGGCCGTCCGGGAGTTCTCGGTCGCGGCACCGGACGACACGCCGGCGGTGGTGACCGGCCCGGCCGCGGCGCCGGGCTCCTCGCCGGACGCGGTGCTGGACGGCGACCCGGACACCGCGTTCCGCGCCGCGGACGCGCCGACGGCGGCCTCGGAGCCGCTGACGGTGGAGCTGGGCTCGGCCCGCCCGCTGGACCGGGTCACCGTGCTGACCGACCCGACGGTGCAGGCGGTCGCGACGGTGGCGGTGCGCGGCGCGGACGGCCTCTGGACGGCGATCGGCACGCTGAAGCCCGGCTACAACGAGCTCCCGGCGGGCGGCCGCCCGGCCGACGCGATCCGGCTGGTGTGGGCGCCCGGCTTCCAGGCGCCGGTGGTCAACCAGATCGTGCCCTGGTACGCGGACACCCCGGCGGCACGGCTCAGCCTCTCGGACTCCAGCCTGGACGTGGTGACCGGGCAGGCCGTGCCGCAGGTGACGAAGGCGGTGCTGGAGACCGGCCGGCCGGAGGGCACCAGCGGCGAGCTGAAGGTGGAGGTGCCGGCGGTCGCCAAGGGGCTGACCGTCACCCAGGGCACCGCGGTGGCGGTGCCGCGCGGCGGCCGGGTGGGCGTGCCGCTGCAGGTGGTGGCGGCCGCCGGGACGCCCTCGGGCACCTACCGGCTGCCGGTCACGTTCACCGCGGGCACGCTGACCGTCCGGCAGGACCTGCTGGTGCACGTGGTGCCGCCGGCCGGCGGACCGGACCTGGCGCGCGGCGCGACCGCCACCTCCTCTGCGGACGAGACGCCGGCCTTCCCGGCCTCCAACATCAACGACGGCGACCCGCGGACCCGCTGGTCCTCGCCGGCCTCCGACGGCGCGTGGGTGCAGCTGGCACTGCCGCAGGCGGCGCGGCTGGGCTCGGCGGTGCTGCACTGGCAGGACGCGCACGCGGCCGCCTACAAGGTGCAGACCTCGGCGGACGGGGTGACCTGGACGACGGTGGCCACCGTGGACGACGGCGGGGGCGGCACGGAGACGGTGCGCTTCGACGCGCCGGGCACCCGCTACCTGCGCGTGCAGGGGGTGACCCGGGCGACGAAGTACGGCTACTCGCTGTGGGGCGTCGAGCTGTACGCCGTCACCGGCTGAGCAGCTCGGCCAGCGAGGTGAGGGCGCCGGGGGTGCGGCCCGTCCGGTCGATCAGCCGTGCCTGGAACCCGGCGGCGAGGGCCCCGGCGACGTCCTCGACGGGGTGGTCGCCGACGTGCAGGATGCGGGCCGGCTCGACGCCGAGCCGCTCGGCGGTGATCAGGTAGATCGCCGGGTCGGGCTTCGAGCGGCCGCAGTCCACCGCGCGCACGACCGCGCTGAAGTAGGGGTCGAGGCCCGTCCAGGAGAGTTCGGCGTTGCCGTTGGTGGTCAGCGCGAGCGGCATCCGGGCGGCGAGCGCGGCCACGACCTCCGCGACCTCGGGGAAGAGCCGGGTGGAGCGGGCGCGGGCGGCCATGAACGCGAGGAACATCCGGTCGGCGAGCTCGGGGCGGCCGGGGGCGCGGCGGCGGACGGCCTCGGCGAAGGCGGCCCGGCGCAGCTCGGGCAGGGTGGCGCCGGGCAGGTCGGCGGCGACCTCCTCGCGGATCCGCTGCAGCCAGTCGACCTCCACCGGTGGGCCGCCGAGCTCCGCGCCGAGCAGGTCGGCGGCGTGGGCGATGGCCGGGGCGAACGCGGCGGCGAAGTCCCAGAGGGTGTCGTCGCCGTCGAAGGAGACGGCGTCGAAGGACAGGGCGTCGAACGGGAGGCCGTCGAAGGGGACGGGGTCGGTGGCGCGGGGGCGGCTCTCGGGCGGCACGGTGCGGGCTCCAGGGATGCAGACGGCGGGCCGCCGACGCTCCCGCTGCGGGTGCGCCGGCGGCCCATGAGGCGTACCGAAGTGTGACGGGCAGGCCCTTGTCTGTCAGGCGGAGAGCGGTTCCGGCTCTCCGCGGCGGCGGGTCGGGTGGGTCCTCGTGGCCGGAGCCGGCAGGGCACCCGCGTGGTCGGTATGGTCGTGGTGCTCGTACTCGCGGAACTGGTCGAGGCCGCCGTAGGGCTCCAGGTAGGGGCGCCAGCGGGGGTCCTTGATGCCGGTGCCGATGACCCGCCAGGCCAGACCGCTGGGCGGGGCGGGGGCGCGCTTCATCCGCCAGCCGAGCTCGGTGAGGTGGCGGTCGGCCTTGACGTGGTTGCAGCGGCGGCAGGCCGCCACCACGTTGTCCCACCGGTGCTGGCCGCCCCGGCTGCGCGGAATGACGTGGTCGACGCTGGTCGCGGCGGCCCCGCAGTACACGCAGCGCCCGTGGTCGCGGGCGAACAGTGCGCGGCGGGTGAGCGGGACGGGCCCGCGGAACGGGACCCGCACGAAGCGGGTCAGACGGACGACGGACGGTGCCGTCACGGTGGT
Source organism: Kitasatospora sp. NPDC007106 (assembly GCF_040634455.1). Classification (NCBI taxonomy): domain Bacteria; kingdom Bacillati; phylum Actinomycetota; class Actinomycetes; order Kitasatosporales; family Streptomycetaceae; genus Kitasatospora; species Kitasatospora sp. NPDC007106. The sequence continues at coordinate 5,503 of NZ_JBEYFP010000199.1, read as the reverse complement.
GGTGGCGCTGTGCAGTGTGGTTCCGGAGTCCTCCAGGCTGACCGCCTTGTGGTTGAGGACCAGGATGAGGGCGCGGCGGGCGGAGACCACTCCGAGTGGTTCGTACGACGCGTTGAGGACCAGGACATGCGGCACGGATGCCTCCTTGGACGCCTGCGGCGCGTGGCTCGCGCCGGGACGAGCGGTGATCGCGCTGTGGCGCGATCTCCCCCAGTGTCGCCTTACGCCTTCGTACGGCGCCACCACTCCTGTGTAACGGACCGGATGTGGAATCCGTCATAGGACGTATGCCCGCGCGCCGGGCCCGGTGCACGCGTCGCCGCCGGTGAGGGGGCGTGTGCGGGGGCCGGGGCAGGCTGACGGGCCGTCCGGGGTGCCCGCGCGGGCCGCTAGGGTTGGACGGGACGGTCCGCCAGCCGGGCCGTGCCGGCGTCGCGCGCCGGCCGTACCCCGCACCACGGAAGGCCCGCACGTGTTCCGCTCCGGTGTCACCGGCCTCCTGGCCGAAGCCACCCCTTCGCCAGCCCAACCCACCCTCGACCTGAAGCTGCCGACCAGCGCCGAGGAGGTGACGGCCTCCACCAAGCAGGCCGCCAGCTGGTTCGACCAGAACTGGCAGAGCTGGGTCGAGGGCGGTGTGCGGATCGTCTTCATCGTGGTCCTCGCGCTGGTCCTGCGCGCGGTCGTCCGCAAGCTGATATCGCAGCTGGTGGCGCGGATGGGCCGCCCCTCGGAGGACGAGGAGGAGTTGGGCCGCCTCGGCGGTCTGCTGGCCAACAGCGGGGTGGTGAACACCGAGCGCCGCCAGCAGCGGTCGGAGGCGATCGGCTCGGTGCTGCGCAGCGTGGCCTCGTTCACCATCCTCGGCACGGCCGCACTGATGGTGCTGTCGGCGCTGGGCGTGAACCTCGCACCGCTGCTGGCGAGTGCCGGTGTGGCCGGTGTGGCGATCGGTTTCGGCGCGCGGAACCTGGTGACCGACTTCCTGTCCGGCGTCTTCATGATCATGGAGGACCAGTACGGCGTCGGCGACGAGATCGACACCGGGGTGGCCTCCGGCACGGTGCTGGAGGTCGGCCTGCGGGTGACCAAGCTGCGCGGCGCGGGCGGCGAGATCTGGTACATCCGCAACGGCGAGGTGAAGCGGATCGCCAACATGAGCCAGGGCTGGGGCACCGCCACGGTGGACGTCCAGGTCGGCTACAAGGAGGACCTCCTCCGGGTCGAGGCGCTGATCACCGAGGCGGCCGAGCAGCTGTCCAAGGAGACCCCGTACGACGAGCTGATCTGGGGCCGGGTCAAGGTGCTGGGCGTGGACTCGGTGGCGACCGACTCGCTGGTCCTCAAGGTCGAGGCGCGGACGACGCCGGGCAAGTCGCCGCAGGTGGCGCGGGCGCTGCGGCAGCGGCTCAAGCAGGCCTTCGACGAGGCCGGGGTGAAGCTCAAGGAGGAGGCGGTGACGGTGTCGGCGACACCGGTCGCGGCCGTCCCGGCGGCGGAAATCGCGGCGCCCTCGGCGCTGTCGGACCCGCTGTCGCCGCAGTCCGCCGCGGTCAAGCCGATACCGGCGCAGTCGGTGGAGTAGCCGCAGGAGCCGTCTTCGAGGCGCTGGCGCGCCCCTGGTGGTGCAACTTCAGCAGGGCCCCGTTCCCGGGTGGGAGCGGGGCCCTTCGCGTACCCGGGGTAACGCTTCGACATCAGGTCATTGACACCTGCTCCGGCCGGGATCTACGGTCCTCTCGAAGCAATTGGAAACTTTCCTAACAGTTCGCCGCGCCACCTGCCGGGCCCGCAGGTGACCGGGCCGGACCCGCAGAGGAGGATCGAGCCGTGACCGACACCACCCGCCCCCCGCTCGCCGGCACCCCGAGCCTGCTCCGCGCGATCAACGACCGCGCCGCCCTGGAACTGCTGCTCGCCAACGGCCCGCTCTCCAGAACCCAGATCGGCACCCTCACCGGCCTCTCCAAGCCGACCGCCTCCCAGCTGCTGACCCGGCTGGAGGCCGCCGGACTCGTCGTGCCGGTCGGCACCACCGCCGGCGGCCCCGGGCCGAACGCCCAGCTCTACCAGGTCAACCCGGCCGCCGGGTACGTCGCCGGACTGGACGTCACCACCACCCACGTGCGGATCGCCGTCGCCGACATCACCGGCACCACGCTGGCCGAGCACCAGGTCGCCACCAAGGGCTGGTCCGCGGCCGGCACCGTCGAGAAGGTCGGCGAGGCCCTCGCCGCCACCGTCCGCCAGGCCGGTCTCGCCGACGGCGGCCTGCACCAGGTCGTCATCGGCGTGCCCGGCGCCCTCGACCCCGCCACCGGCAAGCTCCGCTACGCCTCCCACCTGCCGGGCTGGCACTCCCCGCGGCTGCTCGCCGACCTGGAGGCCGCGCTCGGCACCCCGTTCTCGATCGAGAACGACGTCAACCTGGCCGCGATCGCCGAGCAGGCCCTCGGCGCCGCGCACGGCTGCGAGGACTTCGTCCTGCTCTGGGCCGAGGAGGGCATCGGCGCCGCGATCGTCATCGCCGGGCGGCTGCACCGCGGCTTCACCGGCGGTGCCGGCGAGGTCGGCTACATGCCGGTGCCGGGTGCCCCGGTCGTCCGCGACGTGCGGCGGCGCAACTCCGGCGGCTTCCAGGAGCTCGCCGGCGCCGACGCCGTCCTGGAGCTCGCCGCCGCGCACCGCCTCGCCGCCGGCACCGCCGAGGAGGCCGTCGACCTGGCCCTGCGGACCGAGGGCGACGGCGACGCCTTCCTCGCGGAGCTCGCCGAGCGGATCGCGGTGGGCCTCGCCGTCATCGTCTCCGTCGTCGACCCCGAACTGCTGGTGCTCTCCGGCGGCATCCCCACCGCCGGCGGCGAGCGGCTGCGCGCCCTCGTCGAGGAGGCGCTCGCCCTGATCTCCATCCCCCGTCCCGAGGTGCGCCGCAGCACCGTCCCGGGCTCCCCCGTCCTGCACGGCGCGCTGCAGCGCGCCCTGGCCACCGCCCGGGAAGCGGCCTTCACCACCCACTGACCCGCACCACCGCCACGCCACCGTCTCCCGCACACGGGCCGAGGGGCGATGCCCCCTGCCCGCGTCCCCCCCAGGAGGACCCCGAAGTGCACACCCCGCGCAGAACCCGCCGGACGCTCGCCGCCGCCACCGGTGCCGCCGCCGCCCTCGCCCTGCTCACCGCCTGCACCGGCACCCCCCAGGGCGGCGGGGACGACGGCTCCGCCGAGGGCAAGGACGTCACCATCACCTTCTGGCACGGCTGGAGCCAGGAGAACGAGACCAAGGCGATCGACGCCAACATCGCCGCCTTCGAGAAGCTCCACCCCAACATCCACGTCAAGGTGGTCGGCAACATCGCCGACGACAAGAGCGAGCAGGCCCTGCGGGCCGGCGGCGCCGACGCCCCCGACGTGGTCTCGTCCTTCACCACCGACAACGTCGGCAAGTTCTGCTCCGCCAAGGTCTGGGCCGACCTGACGCCCTTCCTGAAGAAGGACGGCATCGACCCGGCGAAGACCTTCCCCGCCGCGATGCTCTCCTACAGCGGCTACCGCGGGAACCAGTGCTCGCTGCCGCTGCTCGGCGACGCCTACGGCCTCTACTACAACAGGACCGCGTTCGCCGCGGCCGGCATCACCGCCCCGCCGAAGACCTTCTCCGAGTTCGAGGCGGACGCCGTCAAGCTGACGACCGCCCGGGGCGACGGCTACCAGCAGCTCGGGTTCATGCCGAACTACCACGGCTACGAGTCCACCCCCTCGCACTTCCTCGGCCAGTACAGCGCCGGCTACTTCGGGCAGGACGGGAAGTCCGACGTGGCCGCCGACCCGAAGGTCGCCGCGATGTTCGCCTGGCAGAAGGGCCTGGTCGACAAGCTCGGCGGCTTCGAGAAGCTGGAGAAGTACCGCACCGGCTTCGGCGACGAGTTCAGCGCCAAGAACCCGTTCACCACCGGGCAGGTCGCGATGGCCATCGACGGCGAGTGGCGCACCGCCTCGCTCGCCGAGGACAAGCCGGCCTTCGAGTGGGCCACCGCGCCCTTCCCCGTCCCGGACGACCAGGTGGCCTCCTACGGCCGCGGCTACCAGACCGGCACCATCATCGGCATCGCCAACGGCAGCCGGAAGCAGACCGCCGCCTGGCAGCTCGTCAAGTACCTGACCACCGACACCGACGCGGTCGTCGGCTTCGCCAACGCGATCCACAACGTGCCCAGCACCTTCGCCGCGCTCGACTCGCCCAAGCTCGACGCCGACGCCAACTTCCGCACCTTCCTGGCCATCGCGAAGAACCCGAACTCCTCGACCACGCCCGCCTCGGTCAACGGCGGCGCGTACCAGGTCTCCCTGCAGAACCTCGGCTACGCGTACGAGTCCGGCCGGCTCTCCGACCTGAAGGCCGGGCTCGCCGCCACCGCCAAGGAGATCGACGCGGCCATCGACCAGGCCAAGTGACGGACGCGCCATGGCACTCACCGACACCCCCCGGCCGGCGGCGCTGCGCAGCAAGCGCCGCCGGGAGCGGGCCCGCACCCTCGCCTTCCTCTCCCCCTGGCTGATCGGCTTCGGCCTGTTCTTCGCCTACCCGCTGGTCTCCACCGCCTACTTCTCGTTCATGAAGTACGACGGCTTCACCGCGCCCACCTTCAACGGCCTGAAGAACTGGACGTACCTCTTCGCGCACTACCCGTTCTTCTGGCAGGGACTGCGCAACACCCTGTGGCTGGTGGCCGTCATGGTGACCCTGCGGGTCGCCTTCGGCCTGGGCGTCGGCGTGCTCATCACCAAGGTGAAGACCGGTGCGGGCTTCTTCCGCACCGCCTTCTACCTGCCCTACCTGGCGCCGCCGGTGGCCGCCACGATGGCCTTCGCCTTCCTGCTCAACCCCGGCACCGGCCCGGTGAACCACCTGCTCGGAGACCTCGGCCTGCCGCGGCCCGGCTGGTTCACCGACCCCGACTGGTCCAAGCCCGCGCTCACCCTGCTCGCCATGTGGGGCATCGGCGACCTGATGGTGATCTTCATGGCGGCGCTGCTCGACGTGCCGAAGGAGCAGTACGAGGCCGCCGAGCTCGACGGCGCGGGGCCCTGGCAGCGGTTCCGCTTCGTCACCCTGCCGAACATCACGCCGATCGTGCTGTTCGCCGTCGTCACCGGGGTCATCCAGACCATGCAGTACTACACCCAGGCGATCGTCGCCGGGAAGGTCGCCAGCGGCGTGATCGGCGGCTCCGGCCAGCAGTTCGAGCCCGGCTACCCGCACGGCTCGACCTGGACCCTGCCGCAGATGGTCTACAACCTCGGCTTCCAGCGCTTCGACACCGGCACCGCCTGCGCCGCCGCCCTCGTCCTGTTCGCGATCTCGATGGCCTTCACCGCCCTGCTGCTGCGGCGCGGCTCCGGCCTGGTGGAGGACTGAGCCGTGACCCTCAACCCCGCCCTGCCGCTGCCGGCCCGCGCCCGGACGGCCGCCGCCCGCACCGCCCGCCGCCGCGCCGCCCTCG
>NZ_JBEYFP010000198.1:0-9892 GCF_040634455.1 Kitasatospora sp. NPDC007106 | reverse complement strand
GGCCGCCGCGTAGGCGTCGAGGACGGCGAAGGACTGGGCCTCGTCCGCCGTCCAGCCGAAGACGTTGCCGCCGAGGCAGAGCGGCGAGACGGCCACGGTCGTATACATAGCAGGCATGGTTCGGCACCATGCCCGGCATATCCACGAACAGGCGGCTTGCCCACCTACCGCCTGGTCCCGATAGCATCCACCGGGACAGCGTCCCCATGTACCCGATCCCCGCGGTGGCCCCCGTCCAGCGGCCATGATCCCCCGCGACTAAGGTCTTCGATGCCCATCAGCCCGTCCCCTCACACCTCCGTCCCGGGCGGCGACCCCTTCGCCGCACCGACGGCCGGTCGGCGTCCGCGCGTGACGATCGCGCGCGGCGCGACCCCCTGGTTCGCCCCGACCCTGGCCACCGCCGCCGTGACGACCGCCCTCACCCGGCGCTCCGGCAAGTGGGCCCTGGCGGCTGTCCCGGCCTGCGCCCTCGGTGCGGGCATGCTGTGGTTCTTCCGCGACCCGGAGCGTGAGATCGGCACCGGCAGAGTCATCTCCCCCGCGGACGGCGTGGTGCAGTCGATCGACGCCTGGCCGGACGGCCGGACCCGGGTGGCCATCTTCATGAGCCCGCTCAACGTGCACGTCAACCGGGCCCCGCTGCCCGGCACCGTGACGTCCGTCGAGCACGTCGCCGGCGGCTTCGTCCCGGCGTTCAACAAGGACAGCGACCAGAACGAGCGGGTCGTCTGGCACTTCGACACCGAACTCGGCGACATCGAGATGGTCCAGATCGCGGGGGCCGTGGCCCGCCGCATCGTGCCGTACGTGAGCGCCGGCACCAAGGTCGAGCAGGGCGAGAGGATCGGTCTGATCCGCTTCGGCTCCCGCGTCGACACGTACCTGCCGGCAGGCGTCGAGGTTGGCGTCGAGGTCGGCCAGAAGACCACCGCCGGGGTGACGCGCCTTGACCGTGACTGATCCTGAGACTCTCGTCGGCCTCGGAGACGAGGAGGAGACGGAGCTGCGGCGCCGCCGCTGGGCGCGCGACCGCGAGCTGCGGGCGCCCCGTTCGCCGCAGCACCTGTCCACCGCCGACTTCCTGACCCTGGGGAACGCCGTCTGCGGCTTCCTGGCGATCTACTCGATCACCACCGGGGTCCTGATGCCGCACCTCACCGGTGAGACCACCGCGCCGAACCGCAACAGCGCCGCCACCGCGGTCACGCTGCTGCTGATCGGCTCGATGTGCGACCTGTTCGACGGCCTGGTGGCCCGCAAGCTGCGCTCCTCGGCGCTGGGCGCGGAGCTGGACAACCTGGCCGACCTGATCAGCTTCGGCATCGCCCCGGCGTACTTCGTGGCGGTCTGGGGCATCGTGTCGCCGGACAGCAACCAGCAGCTCTCGGCGTTCATCGCGCTGACGGTCCTGCTGGCGGTGGTGCTGCGGCTCGCCCGGTTCTCGGCCGTCAAGATGCGGCCGGGGATCTTCCAGGGCATGCCGTGCCCGATGGGCGCGATGACGGTGATCGCCATCGTGCTCCTCGACCCGCCGTTCGTGCCGGGCCTGCTGATGATCTTCGGTGTGGCGTACCTGATGGTCAGCCGCATCGAGTACCCGAAGCCGCAGGGCCTGCTCGCCACCGCGACGCTCTGCTGGATCGTGGTCTCGATCGGCTGCCTGGCGGCCTGGGCGGCCGGTCTGCCCGGCGGCGACCTGCTGATGCACATCGGTGCCGTCGCCCAGATCACGCTCGCCGCGATGGCGCCGCTGCTGGTGATCCGCCGCAAGGTCGGCGAGAAGGTGGGCGACGTCCGCGCCCGCCGCGCGGAGTCCCGCGGCTGCTGAGCCGGCGGGAGTCCCGCAGACCCGACGAGAGGGGCCCGCATCCGAACCGGATGCGGGCCCCTCTCGCGTGCCCGGGAGGCGGGTGCGGGCGTTACCGGCCGGCACCGCCGTCGTGGACGCTGAAGGCGGAGCGACGGGCCGCCCGGGCCACCGACGGGTCCGGGTGCACGCCGGAGACGGCGGTCAGCACCGAGGCCGCCCGCGGGTGGCCGGACTGCCGGGCCCGGTTGAACAGCCGCACCGGCTCGCCCGCCGAGGCGCCCTCGACGTGCGGCACCAGCAGCGCCGTGTCGCCGTGGTCGAGGACGGCCGCGGCGGTGTCCACCCACAGCCAGGCGGCGTCCTCCGCGCCCAGCACGTCGGCCGGGGACACCGGGCCGTCGTCGGAGCGCTCGGCCAGCCAGAGCAGCGCGTACGGCCGCAGGACCTGCTCGTCCACCGCGGCCCGGACGGCCTGCTCGGCGGGGCCGCCGGCGACCCGCAGGGCCTCGAAGGCGAGGCCGCGCAGCAGGGCGTCCTCGCCGCGGGCGGCGTCCAGCAGCTCGGCGACCGCGCGGTCGGCCGGCCGGGCGGCGACCCAGGCCCGGTACTCGGCGCGGGCCGGCCCCGGGGTGTAGTCGGCGCAGGCGGCGAGCAGCTCCAGCGCGTCCTGCTCGATGTGGCCGGCGGCGGTCTGCGCGACGGTGCAGATCTCCTCCAGCTTGGCGCGGACCGCCCAGTGCCCGAGCGGGGAGAGCTCGGCGGCGTCGTTGCGGCGCTCCAGGGCGCCGACGGCGGCCAGGCCGTCCAGCATCCAGTCGAGGACCGCGGCGACGTCGGCCGCGGAGGTCGGGGTGTCGATCTGCGGCTCCCGGCAGGTGCCGCGGACGGCGGACATGGCGGAGGCGGCGTGCGGCACCGGCGAGGGGCCGAACGAGCCGGTGCCGGCGCCGTGCCGGCGCTCGTCCAGGCCGCGGCGCAGCAGCTCCAGCAGCTCGTTGTCCGGGACGGGCCCGTCCACCAGGTGCAGGAAGGACAGCAGGTGCGGCGCCTGGTCGACGGCCTGGCCGGCCAGCAGGGCGAAGACGCCGCGCATGGCCGCGGGCGGCACGGGCGCGAGCAGCGTCCAGGCGTCGAACAGCGCGGACCAGCCGCGGATCACCGCCTCGTCGTCGTGCTCCCAGGCGTTCAGCCGCCAGCCGGGCCCGGCACCGCCGTCGCGCAGCTCGACCAGGCCGACCAGCAGGGCCTGGCCCCAGGCCTTGGCGGCGGCACCGACGGTCATGGCGAGGGCGCGCCCGGCGGCCCGGGCGTCGTCGGGCAGCAGCTCGCCGCGCTTGTCGACCTCGCCGAGCTCGCCGGCCCAGCGGGAGATGCGCACCGCGTCGGCGAGCATCCGGCGGGCGAGCGGGGCCAGCTCGGCGGGAGCGGGGAAGCCGTCCGGCACCGGCACCCGGCCGCGGCCCGGCTTGGGTGCGGGGGTGCGGCGGCGGACCGGCCCGCCCGGAGGCGTGCTCTCGGGTCGGCGAGCCGCTCCTGGCAGACGGGTGACCGTCGCTCCGGTGCGGATCGCGGGCTGGAGCGGGGCATCACGGTCGCGCGGGTTCCGAGACGTCACGCCGAGCAGTCTTCCCCGTGTACCGGCCTTCTGTCACATCGAGTTCTACGCGCGATCGTAGGTCCGGTCCGCGGACGGGGGATGAGATCGGGCAACAGCCACCAAACCGGGTCGTCCGAGCGGGAAACCTGGCATGAGCACACCCCCCGCGGACGGGCCCGCCGGGCTCACATCAGCGGGGTGAGCCAGCGGCGCAGCGCCTCGCCGTAGCCGTCCGGGTCGGCGTTCCACAGGGCCGCGTGCGCGCCGTCCGGGACGGGGTGCAGGCTCACCAGGTCGTCGCGCCGCCGGGCGAGGCGCTCGGCCGCCGCGAAGGGCGCCACCGCGTCCACGGGGCTGTGCAGCAGCAGGGTCGGCACGTTCAGGTCGGTGCCGTCGGCCAGCCGGGCGAAGCCGGCCAGGTCGACCTTGGTGCGGCCCTCGGCGGCCAGCGCGCCGAGCTCGGCGAGCGGGGCGGGCACCCCGGCCCGGGCGGCCTCCTGGCGGACGGTCGTCGGCCAGTCCAGCACCGGCGAGTCCAGCACCAGGCCGGCGATCGACTCCCGCCAGGCCGAGCGGGCCGCGGTGTGCAGCGCCATCGTCGCGCCGAGCGACCAGCCGAAGAGCACGATCCGGCCGGCGCCGTTCGCCTGCGCGAGGCGGACGGCGGCGTCGACGTCCCGCCACTCGGTCTCGCCGAAGTGCCCGAGGCCGTCCGGGGAGGCCGGGGCGCCCGCGTCGCCGCGGTGGGTGACCACCAGCACGGGCAGCCGCAGCGCGTGCAGCAGCGGCAGCACCGGGAGGGCCTGCTGCCGGTCGGCGCCCGGGCCGTGCACCAGGACCGCCCACAGCCCGCGGATGCCCGGCAGGTACCAGGCCGGCATCGGGCCGAGCTCGCCCTCGACGTCGCTCGGGGTGAAGTCCAGGCCGAGCGCGGAGGCCGGGTCGCCGAGGTGCACCCGGGCGGTCACCCGGACCTCCGTCCCGCTGTACAGCGAGCCGGCGCCGGTGGCGAGCAGCCGGCGGGTGACGCTCTGCGGCCCGGTGGCCAGCACGTCGCCGACCACCGCGTGCCCGCCCCCGGCCCACTCCAGGGCGTAGCGGCCGGGGCGCTCGGTCTCCACGCTGCGGGTGAGCATGACGCGGTCCGCGGCCAGCTCCTGCACCCGGATGCCCGGTCCGCCCGCCTGCCCGGCGGCCGCGAAGGCTCCCGCGAACCCGGGCCGGACGGCCCGTTCGGACACCCGGCGGCCGATCAGCAGTGCCGCGGCACCCGTCCCGACGGCGGCGGCCGCGACGATCGCGGCGGTTCCCCAACGCATGGCGCTCCCGGTGTGGCGGCACGGACATGGCGATCCCAGTCCACGCCCCGGCCCGGGAGCGGGCCACCCGGGCGGGTCCGTCCGGGCGGGTCCGTCCGGGCGGCTCAGACCGGCACGTCGGTGCCCCGGCGGGCCAGCAGCTCCCAGAACCGCTCCGCGAGCGGCCGGGCCGGCGGACGGGCGGCGTCCGGCACCGACGAGCCCCAGTGCCCGGGGACGAGGTACTCGTCCTGCAACTCGGCCAGCACCCCGCCCAGCAGGTCGTGCGGGACGGGCACGATCCGGCCCACCTCCCGCAGCTGCGCCTGCCAGCGGCCGTCCACCACCTGGCGCAGCCGCCGGTCCAGGTCGTCCTGACGCCCGGTCACCCGGACCAGCACCCGCAGCGGCAGCCCGAGCACGTGCGCCAGCGCCAGGCCCTGCTCGCCGTCCGCGTCCCAGCGTCCGGTGGCCTCGGCCCTCGCGTAGGTCGCCGCACCCACCCCGATCCGGTGCGCGGCCTGCTCCCGGGTGAGCTCCCGGGCCAGCCGGAAGTCCCGCAGGGTCGCCGGCGCGACGCCCATCAGCTGGGCGGGCGGGCACCACAGGGCGCGGGAGAGCGCGATGAACTCCTCCTCCGACGGGAGGAACTCACCGGCCTCCCAGGCCGCCACGTGCGAGGGCAGCAGCCGGACACCGTGCGCGGCCATGGCCTCGGCGACCTGCTCCGGGCTCAGGCCGAGCCCGGCGCGGTGCGCCCGCGCGGCCGGCGGGGAGAACGGCACCGGAGGCGGTGCGGACGGTCTGCGTCGCATGCGACAAGAACGTACGGGCGCCCGCGCGGCACCACCCACACGCCGAACGCACGAACCCGGCCCCGGCGGAACCGCCCGGCGCTGGAGGATCGTACGGGGCGGGCGGCGACGGAATCCGGCGACGGAGTGTGACCAAGCCCTCCGGAGGCTTTGTTGACTGGTGGTCGGAGCGCGTGATGGGATCTCGGGGCCATACGGAGGCATGCAGAGGAAGCCGGTGCGAATCCGGCGCGGTCCCGCCACTGTCACCGGGGAGCACGCTCGACCTTGCACGGTCACGGCGGTCCGCCACAGGGCCGCTGGAAGGCCCGAGCGCGCGCCGGACCCGGAAGCCAGGAGACTCTCGCCGCCGGTTCGTCGATCCAGGGCGCGGACCCTGAGTGAGGACACGCACGCCATGCAGGCTGCCCAGCGGTCACCGCTGCGCCCCGACCGGGGAGCCGGGCCGTGGCCCGTCTGAGCTCCGCCCCCTACCTGCTGGGCGCCGTGGCCGGCCACCTCGCCGACACCGCCCTCGCCGACCCCCGCCGCGGCCACCCGGTCGCCCTCTTCGGCAGCGCCGCCGGACGCCTGGAGCGCCGGCTCTGGCGCGACCACCGGGGCGCCGGCACCGCCTTCACCGCGCTGAGCGTGGGCGCCGTCGCGGCCGGGGCCGCCCTCGCCGACCACGCGCTGCGGGGCTGTCCCGCGGCCCGCGCCGCGCTCGCCGCGGCCGCCGCCTGGACGGTCCTCGGCGGCACCTCGCTCACCCGGGAGGCCCGCGCGATCGGCCGCTCCCTGGAGGCCGGCGACCTCGCCGCCGCCCGCGGGCGGCTCCCCCACCTGTGCGGGCGCGACCCGAGCGCCCTGGACGAGCAGCAGATCGCCCGCGCCGTCGTCGAGTCCGTCGCCGAGAACACCGCCGACGCGGTCGTCAACGCCCTCACCTGGGGCGCGCTGGCGGGCACCCCCGGGCTGCTGGCCTTCCGGGCCGTCAACACCCTGGACGCGATGGTGGGCCACCGCTCGCCCCGCCACCTGCGCTTCGGCTGGGCCTCCGCCCGGCTCGACGACGTGGCGGGCTGGCCGGGCGCCCGGCTCACCGCGCTGCTGACCGTCGCCGCCGCGGAGCACCCGCGGGCCGCCTGGAAGGTCTGGCGGCGCGACGGGTCGTCACACCCCAGCCCCAACGCCGGACAGGCCGAGTCGGCCTTCGCCGGCGGCCTCGGCGTCCGCCTCGGCGGCACCCTGCGGTACGGCGAGCGGGTCGAGCACCGCCCCGTCCTCGGCGCCGAACTCCGTCCGGTCGCCGTCGCGGACATCGAACGCGCCTGCCGCCTCTCCCGCCGCGTCGGCATCCTGGCCCTGGCCGTCACCACGGCCGCCCGCGGCCTCACCGGCCTGGCACGGGGACGTCGGGGGCGGGATGCCCGTGAGCCGGGGAGGAAGCGATGACGGCGGTTCGGCGGGTCGCCGGGTGCGCGGGAGGAGTACGGGCCACTCGCGGGCGCACCGGACTGGTCGGCGCCCCCGGGATGCCCACCGTCGCGGCCGGCGTGCCCACTCGCGCCCCGGGAATGCCGGCCGTTGCGGCCGGGGCGGCCGTTCTCACCGCCGGCGCCACACGTAAGCAAGGGAGTGTCACGTGACGAAGGCTCTGCTGGTGGCAGGGACGACCTCGGACGCGGGCAAGAGCGTGGTCACGGCGGGGATCTGCCGGTGGCTGGCCCGGCAGGGGGTGCGGGTGGCGCCGTTCAAGGCGCAGAACATGTCGCTGAACTCCTTCGTCACCGCGGACGGCGCCGAGATCGGCCGCGCCCAGGCGATGCAGGCGCAGGCCGCCATGGTGGCGCCGGAGGCGGCGATGAACCCGGTGCTGCTGAAGCCGGGGGCGGACGGCCGCAGCCAGGTGGTGCTGCTCGGCCGGCCGGTCGCCGAGGTCGGGGCGCTGGACTACCGCGAGCGCAAGCCCGTCCTGCTGGAGCGGGCGCTGGAGTGCCTGGCGGACCTGCGCAGCCGGTACGAGGTGGTGGTCTGCGAGGGCGCCGGCTCGCCCGCGGAGATCAACCTGCGGGACCGGGACATCGCCAACATGGGCCTGGCCACGGCGGCGAACCTGCCGGTGGTGGTGGTCGGCGACATCGACCGCGGCGGCGTGTTCGCGGCGATGTACGGCACCCTGGCGCTGCTGTCCGCGCAGGACCAGGCGCTGGTGGCGGGCTGGTTCGTGAACAAGTTCCGCGGGGACGCCCGGCTGCTGGCGCCGGGGCTGGAGATGCTGCGGGAGCTGACGGGCCGTCCGGTGCTGGGCACGCTGCCGATGCTGTCCGGCCTGTGGCTGGACGCCGAGGACTCGCTGGACCTGTCGACGGCGGTGGAGAACCGTCCGACCGCGGCCCCGCACGGCGCGGAGGTGCTGCGGGTGGCCGTGGTGCGGCTGCCGCGGCTGTCGAACTTCACCGACGTGGACGCGCTGGCCCAGGAGCCGGGCGTGCTGGTCCGCTGGGCGACCCGGCCGGAGGAGCTGGCCGACGCCGACCTGGTGGTGCTGCCCGGCACCCGGGCGACCGTGGCCGACCTGGACTGGCTGCGCGGCCGCGGGCTGGACACCGCCCTGCAGGCGCGGGCCGCGGCCGGGCTGCCCGTGCTCGGCGTGTGCGGCGGCTACCAGATGCTGTCCCGGGAGATCGTCGACGCGGTGGAGTCGAAGGCGGGCGCCGTCGAGGGCCTCGGGCTGCTGCCGACCCGGGTGGAGTTCGGCGCGGAGAAGGTGCTCGGCCGGCCGGTCGGCGAGGCGTACGGGGAGCGGGTCGAGGGGTACGAGATCCACCACGGCGTGGTGGCCGTCGAGGGCGGGGAAGCCTTCTTGGACGGCTGCCGGGTCGGCGCGGTGTGGGGGACGACCTGGCACGGCGCGCTGGAGAACGACGGCTTCCGCCGGGCGCTGCTGCGCGAGGTGGCGTCGGCGGCCGGGCGGGCCTTCGTCCCGGCGCCGGACACCTCGTTCGCCGCGGCGCGCGAGGAGCGGCTGGACCGGCTGGGCGACCTGATCGAGGAGCATGCGGACACCGACGCGCTGTGGAAGCTGATCGAGGGCGGGGCACCGCAGGGGTTGCCGTTCGTGCCGCCGGGTGCGCCGTGAGCGGGGCCGTGAACATGGGAGAGCAGATGAGTGACGCCCGTTATCCGTTCACCGCGGTCGTCGGCATGGCCGACCTGCGGCTCGGGCTGCTGTTGAACGCGGTCTCGCCGGCCGTCGGCGGTGTGCTGGTGCGCGGCGAGAAGGGCACCGCCAAGTCGACCATGGTGCGCGCCCTGGCGGGGCTGCTGCCGTCGATCGGCACGGTCGCCGACTGCCGGTTCGCCTGCGACCCGGCGGCGCCGGACCCGCAGTGCCCGGACGGCGCGCACGGCGGCGCCGGGTCGCTGGAGCGGCCCGCGCACCTGGTGGAGCTGCCGGTCGGCGTCTCCGAGGACCGGATCGTCGGCTCGCTGGACCTGGAGCGGGCGCTCGCCGAGGGCGTCAAGGCGTACGAGCCGGGCCTGCTGGCCAGGGCGCACCGCGGCGTGCTGTACATCGACGAGGTCAACCTGCTGCAGGACCACCTGGTCGACCTGCTGCTGGACGCGGCGGCGATGGGCCGCTCGTACGTGGAGCGGGAGGGCGTGTCGGTGCGGCACGCCGCGCGCTTCCTGCTGGTGGGCACGATGAACCCGGAGGAGGGCGAGCTGCGGCCGCAGCTGCTCGACCGGTTCGGCCTGACGGTGGAGATCGCGGCGACCCGGGACCCGCAGGAGCGGGCCGAGGTGGTGCGCCGCCGGCTGGCCTACGACGCCGACCCGGCCGGCTTCGCCGCGCGGTTCGCCGAGGACGAGCGGGCGCTCGCGATGCGGATCACCGCCGCCCGGGAGCTGCTGCCGAAGGTGGAGCTGACGGACACGGCGCTCCGTCAGATCACCGCGGTCTGCGCGGCCTTCGAGGTGGACGGCCTGCGGGCGGACATCGTGATGGCCCGCACGGCCGTGGCGCTGGCGGCCTGGGCGGGGCGCACCGAGGTGCTGGAGGAGGACGTCCGCAAGGCCGCGCAGCTGGCGCTGCCGCACCGGCGGCGCCGCAACCCCTTCGACGCGCCCGGCCTGGACGAGGAGCAGCTGGACCGCACGCTGGAGGAGCACGCGGGCGCCGAGGAGGACGGCCCGGACGACACCGAACCGGACACCGACCCCGACGGCGGCGGCCCGCAGGACGAGGGCCCGGACGGCGGCCCGGACGGCTCGGCGGCCTCCGACCCCGCCCCGGATCCGGCCGGCGCCCCCGAGCAGGCCCCGCCGCCGCCCCGCCCCCGGCCCGCCCCCCCCCCGCCCCCGCCGGCACCAGCCGCAACGGTGC
>NZ_JBEYFP010000197.1:0-9894 GCF_040634455.1 Kitasatospora sp. NPDC007106 | reverse complement strand
CCTACATCTCCACCAACCCCACACCCCCCTTCCCCCCCCCGCCGCCCTTCCGATCGGCGCGGTGTCCCGCCCCTGCCGGCCGGCCGGGCACCGCCGCCCCGCACCGCGCGCCGAGGCCCGGGCCGGCGGCGGCTCCCGCTACCGCAGGGATTCCTACTGGTACACGCGGACGTAGTCCACGAGCATCTTCTGCGGCAGCACGGTGGTGGCGTCGGGCGCGCCCGGCCAGTCACCGCCCACCGCGTTGTTGAGGATCAGGTAGAACGGGTGGTCGTACACCCAGGGGCCGCGGGTGGCCTCCAGGGCGGTGCGGTCCACGGTGAAGAAGGCGCTGCCGTCCACGTAGAACGTCATGTGGGCCGAGTCCCAGTCCACCGCGTAGGTGTGGAACGCGTTGGCGAAGTCCGTGCCCGCCAGGGTGTACGGCGAGCCGTACCCGCCCGCGCCGTTGTAGGCGGGCGCGTGCAGCGTCGAGTACACCGAGTCGGCGACCTTGCCGACGTGCTCCATCACGTCGATCTCACCCGAGTACGGCCACGGTGTACCGGTCTTGAAGTCGGAGCCGAGCATCCAGAACGCCGGCCACAGGCCCTGGGTGCCGGTCACCTTGATCCGCGCCTCGGCGTGACCGTAGGTGAAGTCGAAGTGGCCCGAGGTGTTGATCCGGCCCGAGGTGTACTGGCAGACGGTGCTGCCGGAGAGCGGGTCGCGCGGGCAGGCCGATCCGGGGGTGACCTCCTTGCGGGCCTCGATCACCAGGTTGCCGGTGCCGTCCTGGTAGAGGTTCTTGTTGCCGGTGGTGTAGTACTCCAGCTCGTTGTTGACGCCCGCTCCGGGGTCGGTGGTCCACTTGCCGGCGTCCGGCGCGGCGCCGTTGGAGCCGTTGAACTCGTCGCCGAAGACCAGCCGGCCGGCCGGGAAGGTCGGGTTCGGCGGCAGCGGCGGCGGGGTGACGGGGCTGCCGCCGGTGCCGAACACCTGGAACTCCCAGAGCGAGTAGCCGTACTGGCTGACCCGGGTGGTGCCGTACATCCGGACGTACCGGCCGGTGCCGTTCAGGTTGGAGACGGTCTCCTTGAACCCCTTGCCGGTGGTGGTGGAGTAGATGTCCGTCCAGTTGACGGCGTCGCCCGACACCTGCAGCTTGTACGCGGTGGCGTAGGCCGGGTCCCACTGCAGGACGACCTTGTGGACGGTGGCGGTGGCGCCGAGGTCGATGTAGATCCAGCCCGGGTCGCTCCAGGCGGAGGTGGCCCAGCGGGTGGCCGGGTCCTGGTCGACCGCCTTGCTCGGGGTGCAGTTGCCGCAGCCGCCGTCGTTCTGGCTGCTGGAGGCCACCGCGGGCTTGTCGTACGAGAGTTGGACGTCGCCGCCGCCGGTGCCGCCGCCCGGGGTGCCGTAGACCTGGAACTCCCAGAGCGAGTAGCCGTACTGGGTGGCGCGGGCGGTGCCGTACATCCGGACGTAGCGGCCGGTGCCGTTGACGGTGAGGTTCTGGGTGCCGCCGGTGCCGCTCGCGGTGGTGTAGACGTCCGTCCAGGTGCTGCCGTCGGCGGAGGTCTGCAGCTTGAAGCCGGTCGCGTAGGCCGCCTCCCACTGCAGGACGACCCGGCTGACGGTGGCGGTGGCGCCGAGGTCGACCTGCAGCCACTGCGGGTCGCCGAAGGCGCTGGACCAGCGGGTGCCGGCGTTGCCGTCGACGGCGGCCGAGGCGGGGAAGGCCACGCCGTTCTCGGTGGAGGAGGCGGTGACGGTCTTGCCCTGCGAGAGCAGGCTCTCCGCCGCGGGGGCGGCCGGCGCGAACGGCACGAGCAGGGCGCCGAGGGCCAGGACGAGGGCGGTGAGCAACCGGGTCAGCACCCGGTGGGGGCGCGCCGCGGCGGCCGGTGGTGCGGTGGTCATGGGGAACTCCAGCTGGGTGGGGGTGGTGCGGAGTCGGTACTGCGGTGCACGGGTGGGGCGGTGCGGCCGGCGCGGGCGGTCCGCGGGCCGGCGGCTGCGTGCGGGTGTGGTCCATGGCCGTCCTCGGAGTGGGGGGAGCGGTCAGGCGGAGTCGCGCAGAACCAGTGCGGTGGGCAGCACCAGCGCCGGTCCGGCCTCCTCCCCCGCCGCCAACCGCTGCACGAGGCGCACGAGTTGGCGGCCGAGCTGCTCGATGGGCTGGTGCACGGTGGTGAGCGCGGGCTCGGCGGTGCGGGCGCAGTCCACGTCGTCGAAACCGACCACGGCCACGTCCTCGGGCACCCGTCGGCCCGCCCGGCGCAGCGCCTCCAGCGCACCCACGGCCATCAGGTCGGAGGCGGCGAACAGGCCGTCGATCCGCGGCTCCTCCGCCAGCAGCCGGGCGGTGGCGGCCCGCCCGCCCTCGACCGTGAAGTCGGCCTCGGCGACCAGCGGACGGCGGTGCCCCCGGACGGCCTCCCGCAGGTAGGCGCCCAACCGGTCCTGCCCGGCCGGCGTGGACGAGGGCCCGGCCACGGTCGCGATCCGGGTACGGCCGATCCTCTTCAGGTACCGGACGGCGGCGGCCGCACCGCCCGCGTTGTCCACGCCCACACAGGGCAACTGCACATCGCCGTAGGCCCGTTCACAGCAGACCACGGGCACGCCGGTGCCGGCGAGCAACCCGGGCAGCGGGTCGCGGTCGTGCACCGAGGCGAGCACCACGCCGTCCACGTGGCCGCCCCGCACGAACTGCTCGATCCGCCGCCGGCCGGCCGCCGACCCGGCCAGCAGGATCACCAACTGCTCGTCGGACTCCTCGAGTTCCGCGGTGGCCCCGCGGATCAGCGTGGGGAAGAAGCCCTCCGAGAAGACCTGGCCCATGCCCTCCGGCAGCACCAGCGCGTAGGAGCCGGTGCGGCGGCTCACCAGCGAACGGCCGGCCTGGTTGGGCACGTACTGCAGATCGGCGACGGCCCGCAGCACGGCCGACCGGCGGCGCTCGCTGACGGGGTGCGACCCGCTGACCACCCGGGAGGCGGTGGCCCGGGACACCCCGGCCCGCTGGGCCACGTCCTCCAGGGTCGGCCGGTGCCACTCCGGGGCGGTCAGGTCCACGAGCCGTCCTCCTCAGGACCGACGATGTCGAGAGAGCGCTCTCTCACCAGCGCCACGAGAGTGCCCCCGAAAAACCTCCGGTGTCAATGGGCGTGCAGCTGACTACTGACTCGAACGGAGAAAACGCTCTCCGGCGTGGGTGCACCCCAGGGGCGCGGGGAACTGCGCAATCCGAGGTGGGCCGCCGTAGGAATCAAGGCTTGGCCCGTGCCGTTGTGACACCCACCCCTGGATTGCGCAGTGCTCCCCCAGCCTTCGACCGGGAGGTGTCCCCACGCACCCCTGGTGGTGCACCCTCAGGCGGACTGCCGTACGACCAGCGTCGGCCGGAACACCACCATCGGCATCGTCTTCGCCGGCTCCGCGATCTGCCGCAGCACCAGCCGCGCCATCTCGGCCGCCATGTCCTCCACCGGCTGCCGCACGGTGGTCAGCTGCGGGTCGCAGGCCAGCGCCGCGCTGCTGTCGTCGAAACCGATCACCGCCACGTCCTCCGGGACGCGCCGCCCGCTGCGCGACAGCACCGGCAGCGCCCCGAGGGCCATCAGGTCGGAGGCGATGAACACCGCGTCCAGGTCGGGCGCGCGCTCCAGCAGCGCCCGCATCGCCGCGGCCCCGCCGTCCTGGGTGAAGTCGCCCTCGACGTGGACGGCCTCGCCGCGTCCGTGCGCCGCGAGCGCGTCGCGGAAGCCGTCGAGCCGCTCCCGGCTGGCCGGCATGTCCAGCGGTCCGCTGATGGTGGCGATCCGCTGCCGTCCGAGTCCGACGAGGTGGTCGACGGCCAGCCGGACGCCCTCGCGCTGGTCCACGTCGACGTAGGCGATCGAGGCGGAGGAGGCGGGCCGGGAGGCCAGTACGGCCGGGATGCGGGCCTCGGTGAGCCACTGCGGGAGCGGGTCGGAGGCGTGCGAGGAGACCAGGATCACGCCGTCCACGTGGCCCTGCCGGAGGTAGCCCTGCAGCTGGCCGCGCGACTCCGCGTCGTCGGCCAGCATCAGCACCATGGCCATCCCCTGGGGCCGCAGGACCTGGATCACGCCGCTCACCACCCGGCCGAAGTGCGGGTCGGTGAACATCCGGCCGACGAAGGGGTCGAGCGGCTGCCCGCGGCGCTCCGCCTCGGAGACCACCAGCGCCACCGAGTTGGTGCGCCGGGTGACGAGCGAGCGGGCCGCGGAGTTCGGCACGTAGTTGGTCGCGGCGACGGCCTCCTCGACGATCCGGCGCAGCTCCGGGTCGACGGTGGACTTGCCGTTCACCACCCGGGAGACGGTCGCCCGGGACACGCCGGCCACCTTCGCGACGTGCTCCAGTGTCACGGGTCTGGTCGAGGGAGGCAGATCGGTGGTCACGCTGCCAGTTATACCCCGTGGAGTGCGGCAGCCCGCCCCCGCCTCCCGAACCGGCCGTTCGGGTGCCGCCCGGCCGGCCCGGCCGCGCCGTCGGCGACCGGCCCACGGACCGGGTCGGCGTCCACGGGCTCGACGACCTCCGCCGGCGGCTCGCCGTCACCGCCGGGTGGCCGGTGAACGCGGCGGTGACCGCGCTGGAGGAGGCCGGTGGAACGGTCCGGGCGGCCTTGCGCTCGGGCGGGCTCGTCGGGCTGGACGCCGCGACCGGCGCGGTGCTGCCGCGCACCGACCTCGCGGTGGACGGCATCCCCGTCGTGGCGCTCGCGCCGGCCGCGACCGGGACGGGACGGCCGGTCGTCGGCACGGTGGACGGGCGCGTCCTCGACTGCGTGGCCGCACCGCCCGGCCGAGCCCGCCGCCGGCCGTCCCGGGGCCGGCTACCGGTCCTGGCGCGGCGCGTACCACCAGACGCCCAGCACCACCAGGAAGGAGAGTGCGGAGAACCCGGTGCACCACCAGGCGGTGCCGGTGCGGCCCTCCATCCAGGCGTCGGTGGCCACGGTCAGTGCCCAGAGCTGACCGATCACGACGGTGCAGACGAGTGCGACCCTGGCGCTGAGCATCGAGGAGCGCTCCGGCTCGTGCTCGCCGCCCGCGCCGGGCCCCGGACCCGGGGAGTGCACCCGCGGGTCGGCGTAGCCGCTGGTCGCCCGGATCTGCGGGTAGCGTTCGTGCAGCGGCCGGTTGAGGCCGGGCTGTTCGCTGCCGGCGTGGTACTCCTCGGGGGCGGTCACGAGTCGCAGCCGATCCGGTCGGCGAGGTCCGGGTCCCGCTCGCGCAGGCCGCGGCAGAGGCCGGCCTGCGGGTCCTCGCCGGAGCGGGCGGTGCCGACCGCCCAGACGGCACCGCGGGCGTCCTCGACGAGCAGCACCCTGGGCAGCGGCCGGGGCGGCGGCCCGGCGGTGACCTCCCCGGTGCGGATGTCGAACTCGCCCTCGTGGCAGGGGCAGTACAGGTCGCCGTCGCGGCCGTGGTCGGGCCGGCGGACGACGCCGCAGGCGAGGTGGGTGCAGATCGTCGACCAGCCGACCAGGGTGCCGTCGGAGAGCCGGGCGGCGATCGCCCGGTCGTCCTCGCCGGGGTAGGAGAAGGAGACGGCCTGGCCGCGGCCGATCCGGTCGGCGATCCGCAGCGGGGTGGCGGTGCCGTCGCCGTGCCGGGGCAGTACGCCGGCGGCAACGACGGTGGAGCCGACGGCGAGGCCGCCGGAGACGGTGGCGACGATCCGCAGGTAGTCGCGGCGGGTGGTGAGGGAGTCGGCGGAGATCCGGTCGACCAGCGCCGCGTGTTCGAGCGGGGTCCCCCCGGTGTCCGACGGGTCGGTCATCGCGGGGCTCCGTTCCCGGGCGTGGGCCGCCCGTTGACCTCGACGAGCGGCAGCAGCCCGCCCGGGACGGGTGCGCGGCGCTCGGCCGGCACCACGACGGCGACGCCGGTGGCCACCTCGGCGTCTCCGAAGCTGAACTGCGTGGAGACCTCGACGCCGGGCCGCTCGGCCCGGAGCTCCTCGACCGTGCCGTAGAAGAGGGCGCCGGTCGGGCAGACGGTGGCGCACATCGGGGCCAGTCCGCGGGAGGTGCGGTCGTAGCAGAGGTTGCACTTCATCTGGAGCTTGGCGTCGAGGTCGATCTTGGGGACGCCGAACGGGCAGGCGCTGACGCAGTTGGCGCAGCCGATGCAGCGGGTGGGGTCGGCCTCCTGGACGACGCCGTCGGCGGTGATCAGGATCGCGTCGGCCGGGCAGACCTGGGCGCAGGGCGCGACCGGGTCCTCGCAGTGCATGCAGAGGGTGGGCAGCGAGGCCACCGAGTGGCCCTCGTCGGGGTAGTCGAGGTGGATCATCGACTTGCCGCGGTGCGAGTCGCACTCGCGGCAGGCGGAGACGCAGGCCTGGCAGCCTATGCAGCGTCCGGGGTCGATGAAGACGGTCCTGCCGAGCATCCGGTCAGCCCCTCTCGGCGGTGCCGCGCCCCTGCGGGGCGGTCGGCGGCAGCGGGTCGGTGCGTGAGGCCTGGGCCTCCGGGTAGGCGGTGTGCCCGGGCGGCACGGGCGGTGCGGGCACCTCGTCGAGGTGCTCGGCCCGTTCGATCCGCACGGCGCACACCTTGTACTCGGGGATCTTGGAGCGCGGGTCGAGGGCGTCGATCGTCAGCTGGTTGGCGGCGACGGGGGACGGCCAGTGGTAGGGCACGAAGACGTGGTCGGCCCGGATCGCCTCGGTGACCAGCGCGGGCAGCACGGTCGCGCCGCGGCGGGTGACGACGCGGACGGCGTCGCCGGTGCGGAAGCCGTGCGAGGGGTGCACCTCGACCCAGGGCCGCGGGGTCTGCTCGACCAGTCCGCCGAGCCGCCGGGTCTGGTTGCCGGACAGGTAGTGCGCGACGGTGCGCCCGGTGGTCAGCGTCATCGGGTACTCGTCGTCGTACGGGTCGGCGGGCGGGTGCCATTCGACGACCTGCAGGTGCACCCTGCCGTCCGGGTGGTAGGTGCGGCCGTCCTCGAACAGCCGCGGGGTGCCGGGATGGTCGACGGAGGGGCAGGGCCAGGCGATGCCGCCGGTCTCCTCCAGCCGCTCGTAGGTGATGCCGTGGTAGTCGACGACGGTGCCGGCCGAGGCGCGGCGCAGTTCGTCGAAGACCTCGCGGGAGCCGGCGAAGCGGAACTTGTCGCCGGCGCCGAGGCATTCGGCGAGTTCGCAGAGCACCCGGGTGTCGGTGAGCACGCCGGGCGGCGGGTCCTGAGCCTTGTTGTGCTTGACCACCCGGGCCTCGGCGTTGGCCATCACGCCCTCGTCCTCGGCCCAGGTGGTGACCGGCAGCACGACGTGCGCGTTGGCGGCGGTCTCGGAGAGGAAGAAGTCGAGCTGGACGTGGAAGTCGAGGGTGTCGTAGCCCTCCTTCACCACGGAGTGGTGCGGCAGCGAGACGAAGGGGTTGTTGCAGACGCCGAGCAGGCCGCGGATCTCGCGGCGCCGCATCTGGTGCACCATCTCCATCATCGAGGTTCCGGCGGTGGGCAGTTCGGCCTCGTCGATGCCCCAGATCTCGCTGATCTGCCGGCGGTGCACCGGGTCGAGGATGGACCGTCCGCCGGGCAGCAGGTCGGCCTTCTGCCCGTGTTCGCGGCCGCCCTGGCCGTTGCCCTGGCCGGTGATGGTGCCGTAGCCGCAGCCGGGGCGGCCCAGGTTGCCGGTGGCGGTGCAGAGGTTGATGACGGAGAGGCAGTTCTCCACTCCCTGGGTGTGGTGCTCGATGCCGCGGGCGTGCCAGGCCATGGCCCGCGGCGCGCTGCCGAACAGCCGTGCCACCTGGACGACCTGTTCGGCGGGGATCCCGCAGATCTCCGCGGCCCGTTCGGGGGTGTACGCGGCGACGGCCGCCCGGACCTCGTCCCAGCCACTGGTGTGCGCGGCGAGGAAGGCCTCGTCGGTGAGGCCCTCGCGGACGACGGTGTTCAGCACCGCGTTGAAGAAGGCCGAGTCGGTGCCGGAGCGCAGCGCCACGTGCACGTCGGCGGTGCGGGCGACCGCGGTCTGCCGCGGGTCGACGATGATCAGCACGGCGCCGCGGTCCCGGGCGCCCCACACGTACTGGGTCATCACCGGGAAGCACTCGCCGACGTTGGCCCCGGCGATCAGCAGGCAGTCGGTCTGCAGGATGTCGGCGAACGGGTTGGCGGCGCGGTCGATGCCGAAGGCGAGCTTGTTGGCGCCGGCGGCGCTGACCATGCAGAGCCGGCCGTTGTAGTCGACGTGCCGGGTGCGCAGCGCGACCCGGGCGAACTTGCCGACCAGGTAGGTCTTCTCGGAGAAGAGGCTGGCGCCGCCGAGCATGCCGAAGGCGTCCCGGCCGTGCTCGGCCTGGATCGCGCGGATGCGTTCGGCGATGTGGTCGAGGGCCTCCTCCCAGCCGACCTCGCGGAAGGGCTCGCCCCGGGAGCGGCGCAGCAGCGGGGCGGTGAGCCGGTCGGGGTGGTTGACCTGCTGGTAGGCGTTGAGGCCCTTGGGGCACAGCCGCATCCGGTTGATGTCGTGGTTGCGGGGTTCGACGCCGAAGACCTTGCCGCCGGCGACGCGCAGGTACATGCCGCACTGGACGCCGCAGAAGCAGCAGTGGGTGGGCACCAGGGTCTCGTCGCCGAGGTCGGCGCGCCAGCCGGCCGCCGGCAGGCCGCCCGCGTCACGGAAGCCGCGGGTGCCGGGCGGGGCGATCACCGGGTCGATGCGGCGGGCGGAGTCGGTCACCGGAAGCCCCGTTTCACCTCGGAGAGGTAGGCGCCGCCGCGCAGCACCCGTTTGCAGCGGGGGCAGGTCTCGGCCCAGCTGTCGAAGTCGAGGTGGAGGTCGCGCATGGTGCCGCGGAGGTTGGCGACGTAGGCGGCGGTGTCGATCGGCCGGCCGCAGTTGCGGCAGTGCAGGATCTCGCCGTCGGTGCGGGAGACCAGTTTGAACAGCTGCATGCCGACGGCGGCGGGGCGCTGCACGATGTGGAAGAACTTGCCGAAGGGCAGGTAGACCAGGGCGAGCACGACGGACGCCATGTGCAGCACGGACAGGAACTGGTAGCCGCCGCCCTGGAGGGCGATCTCGGAGAAGGTGAGCAGCAGCCCGGTGACGGAGACGGTGATCAGGGCGAGCAGCGGGACGAGGTCGTAGCCGAAGCGCTGTCCGGTGACGGCCTGCCGGTCGCGCATCCGGCGCCACAGGAAGTAGCCGCTGCCGCCGATCACCATCACGGCGGCCAGGTCGAGTCCGTGGTAGAGCGCCCAGCCGAGGGCGCTGTCGTAGGTGAAGCCGAAGACCTCGATGCCCCACAGCCGCATCCGGTAGCCGGGGCCGTCCGGGCCGACTGCCGTGAAGGTGAACCAGCCCCAGGTCAGCGGGAAGGTGATCGCGGCGGCCAGCAGGCAGCCCCAGAAGAGGAGTTGGTGGGCGGCCCAGCGGGCGTGCGAGCGGGCGCCGAGGAACTTCTGGAAGCCGAGGTAGGTGACGGCGAGCCGGGGCAGGTCGGTGGGCAGCCGGCGCAGGTTGTGCCAGGAGAGGGCGGCGCGCCATCCCTGGCGGAACAGGCGGGCGGCCGCGGGGGCGGAGATCCAGACGGTGTAGCGGTGGACGACGCCGAAGGTGAGGAAGACGGTGGCGACGGCGTAGGGCACCAGCGCGGAGTCGAAGTCGCGCAGTCCGCGGCTGCCGAGCACGATCGCGAGGATCAGCAGCAGCGAGACGCTTGTCGCGGCGAGGAAGGCCCGCAGGGCGACCCGCCGCGGCGGTGCCGGCTCGGGCGGGGGTGCCGGCGGTGCCTCCTCCGGCAGGCTGGTCGTGGCCACCCGGGCCTCCCGTCGTCGTGTCCGGCCGTGTCCGCAGGGGTCCCGACGACCGTATGCGGCGCGGCCGTTCGCGGCCCGCCGGGGCGGCCGGGCGGGT
>NZ_JBEYFP010000196.1:0-9933 GCF_040634455.1 Kitasatospora sp. NPDC007106 | reverse complement strand
GTGCCGGCCCGGGTGCGGGTGGCGGACGGGCCGGCGCGGCTGCACCCGTCCCGGCCCGTGCACCAGCGGCCGGACCAGCGGCAGCGCCGCAGGGTCCGCGGCGTGCCGTGCGGCGTGGACGGGGGCGGTGGCGCGGTGCTCGGCCATCGGCCGGCCTCCTGTCGGTCTGGTTCCGGCGGGGTCTGCTGCTGTTGCTATCGACCGTCCGCGGCGCCGCTGAAGGACCCGCCGCCGACGGCCGGGGGACCGCCGCGGTGTCACCTATCCGGGTGAGGCGGCCCGTGCTGCCGGGCCGGTCGGAGCGGTCCGGCGTGCGGCCGGTTGACGTGCGGGAAGGCCCGGAGGTGCACGAAGGAGTACGGCCGGGGCAGGTGAAAACCTCGGTGCACGGCGGCCGGGCGGCCGGACCTACCGGCCGGTAGGGCGGAGGATCGGCAGGCGGACGAGCCCAGGGAGGCGGCATGGCGACCGAGGTGACCACCGGCGGCGGACCGGCCGCGGCGCAACGGGCGGGCGGACCCCGGCGCGGGCTGGTGCTCGGCGGCGGCGGCATGCTCGGCGCGGCCTGGACGGTCGGGGCGCTGTGCGCGGTCGAGGAGGCCACCGGCTGGCGGCCCGGCTCGGCGGACGTCGTCCTCGGGACCTCGGCCGGGGCCATCCTCGGTGCGCTGCTCGCGGTCGGCGTCCGGCCGGGCGAGCTCCGCGACCACCAGCACGGGTTGCCGATCACCACCGGCCCGCTGGCCGGCGTCGCGTTCGACTACGACACGGCGGCCGGCGGTGCGCTGCCGCCGCGGCCCGCACCCGGCATCGGCTCGCCCGGCCTGCTCCGGGACGCCGTCCGGCACCCGCGCGAGTACCCCTTCCTCACCATGGTCTCCGCCGTCGTCCCGCCCGGCCGCGGCTCGGTGGCACCGGTCGGCGACCTGGTGCGCGCGCTGCCCGGCGGGGACGGCTGGCCGGACGGCTCGCCGCTGCGGGTGGTCGCGGTGGACTACCGCAGCGGCCGCCGGGTGGTCTTCGGCGACGCCGGGGCGCCGCCCGCACCGATGGCCGACGCGGTGATGGCGTCCTGCGCGATCCCCGGCTGGTTCGCGCCGGTCGAGGTGGCCGGCGGTCCCTACGTCGACGGCGGCTGCTGGTCGGCGACCAACGCGGACCTGATGGTCGGACGCGGCCTGGACGAGATCTACGTGCTCGCGCCGATGGCCCTGCGGCTGCACCCGGAGGGGCGCGCCGAGCCCGGCCGGGGCGCGGTCGCCGCACTGCGCGAGTGGCGGGCCCGGGACCGGCCGCGCGGCATGCTCGCCCAGCTGGTCAGCCGCTACCGGCGCACCGTCACCCGGCAGATGATGCGCGAGGCGCGGCTGCTGCGCTCCTCCGGCACCCGGGTGCAGCTGCTCGCCCCGACCCTGGCCGACCTGGCCGTGATGGGCCCCAACATGATGGACCCGGCCCGCCGGCCCGAGGTGCTGGACTCGGCGCTGCGCACCACCCTGGGGGCGCTCGGCGCGCCGCGTTGACCCGCCGGTGCGCACGGTCTCCGCCGTCCGGGCCGTACGGTGATCACCGGGCCCGTATCCTTGGGGGCGCGGCGGTCGCGGCCCGACGGTCCGCACGACCCAGGACACCACCCAGGAGCGGAGTGCCAGCGATGCGCGTGTACGTGCCCACCACGTTGACCGGCCTGGCGGCCGCGCACCCCGGCGGCGTCCTGGAGCAGGTCGCGGCCTACGCCGTCACCCCCGCGCTGCGCGAGTGGTACGTCAGCGACGACATCGAGGAGCTGGAGTACGCGGCGCTGAACCGTGCCGCGCACGCCTCCGTGCGGCTGCTGGCGGCCGACCCGGCGGCGCCGCGCCGGCGGGTCGTCGTCGCGGTGGAGGTCGCGGACTCCGCGGTCGGCGCGTTCGCCGGCGACGAGTACCAGGACCAGGCCTCGCTCGGCCGGGTGGTGCTGCACGGCCCGGTGCCGCTGGCCAAGGCCGCCGCGGTGCACGCGGACGTCGCGGACGCGGACGTGGTCGCCGACGTGGCGGCCGCGGCCGACGCGGTCGAGGCGGCCGACAAGGGCGACGAGGACGCCCAGTTCACCGTCGACGGCGCCGAGGACCACGAGCTGCTCTGGTTCGCCACCCAGGAGATCCCGGGCCTGCTGGCCTGACCGTCGGCGCCGGCAGGTAGCGTTCCTGGGATGCGCACGCACATCGTCTGGGACTGGAACGGCACGCTCTTCCACGACATGGAGGCCGTGCTGGGCGCCAGCAACGCCGCTTTCGCGACCGTCGGGCTGAACCCGCTCACCCTGCAGGAGTACCGCGAGCTCTACGAGATCCCGATCCCGCGCTTCTACCAGCGGCTGCTCGGCCGGGTGCCCAGCCAGGCCGAGTGGGAGGCGCTGGACGACGCGTTCCACGACCGCTACCGCGAGCTCAGCCCGGACTGCGGCCTCACCACGGGCGTTCCGGACCTGCTGAACGGCTGGCTGGCCCGGCCCGGCCGCAGCCAGTCGCTGCTGTCGATGTACGAGCACGAGCGGCTGGTGCCCGTGGTGGACGCCTTCGGGCTGACCGACCGGTTCCTGAGGGTGGACGGCCGCACCGGCGCCTCCGGCGGCCGCAAGGCCGGCTTCCTGGCCGCCCACCTCACCGCGCTCGGCCCGGGCCTGGAGCCCGCCCGCACGGTGCTGATCGGCGACGCCGTGGACGACGCGCAGGCCGCCCTGGAGTCGGGGATCCACGCGGTGCTGTACACCGGCGGCTCGCACACCCGGGAGAAGCTGGAGGGCGTCGGCGTGCCGGTGGTGGACTCCCTCGCCGAGGCCGTCGCGGTGGCCGAGGAACTGGCCGGCTGACCGGCCGACCCGGGGCGGCGCCGCCGGTGATCGCGGCCGGCCGGGCTCGGCGGGTGCGGCCGGGGGCAGGCGTGTCGGCGGGCCCGGATCCGGGCGGCTGCGGTCAACCTGGTGGGGCAGCCGTCACCGGAACGAGCGGAGCCCCGCATGCCCCTGGACGCCGTCACCCGGGTCCCCGTCCCCCTCGGCGAGCCGGTGCGCGGCCACGCCCCCGGCAGTGCCGAACGGGAGCGGCTGGAACGCCGGCTGGACGAACTCGCCGCCGAACCCCTGCCGCTGCCGATGACGATCGCCGGCGAGCTGCGGTTCGGCGGCGGCGAGCGGATCGACGTCGTCCAGCCGCACCACCGCGCCGCCCGGCTCGGCGTGCTCGGCAGCGCCACCCACGAGGACGCCCGGCTCGCCGTGGACGCCGCGCTCGCCGCCGCCCCGGACTGGCGGGCCCTGCCCTTCGACGAGCGGGCCGCCGTCCTCCTGCGCGCCGCCGACCTGCTGGCCGGCCCCTGGCGGGAGACCCTCGCCGCGGCCACCGTGCTCGGCCAGTCCAAGACCGCCCTGCAGGC
The DNA here is from genome assembly GCF_040634455.1 of Kitasatospora sp. NPDC007106. NCBI lineage: Bacteria > Bacillati > Actinomycetota > Actinomycetes > Kitasatosporales > Streptomycetaceae > Kitasatospora > Kitasatospora sp. NPDC007106. The sequence goes on along the minus strand of NZ_JBEYFP010000196.1, from coordinate 6,516 downwards.
CGAACTCGACGCCGTCTGCGCCCTCGCCGACCTCTGGCGGTCCGGGGTGCACACCGCCCGGCGGATCCTCGCCGAACAGCCCGCCTCGCCGCCCGGGACGTGGCGGCGCGCCGACCACCGGCCGCTGGACGGCTTCGCCTACGTGCTCACCCGGTTCGACTCCACCGCCGCCGCCGGGTACGCGGCCACCGCCCCCGCCCTGATGGGCAACACCGTGGTCTGGAAGCCCGCGCCAGCCCAGACCTTCGCCGCCCACCACCTCATGCGGCTGCTGGAGGCGGCCGGACTGCCGCCCGGCGTGGTCAACCTGGTCACCGGCGACGGCCGGGCGGCCTCGCAGGTCGCCCTCGCCAGCCCCGCCCTCGCCGGACTGCACTTCACCGGCACCGCCGCGGCCTTCCACGGCCTGTGGACGGAGATCGCCGCGCACCTCGACCGCTACCGCAACCGGCCGAGGATCACCGGCGATACCGGCGGCAAGGGCTTCCTGCTCGCCCACCCGTCGGCCGACCCGGACCTGCTGCGCACCGCGCTGGTCCACGGCGCCTTCGCCCACCAGGGGCAGGGCCGCTCCGCGCTCGGCCGCGCCCACCTGCCGCGCACCCTCTGGCGGCGGATCCGCGCCGACCTCCTCGCCGAGGTCGACGCACTGGCCGTCGGCGACGTCACCGACCTCGGCACCGCCATGGGCGCGCTGATCGACGGACCGGCCTACGAGCGGACCCGCGCCGCGATCGAGCGGGCCGGACGCGACCCGGGCACGGAGCTCGCGGCCGGCGGCCAGTACGACGACGCCATCGGCTGGTTCGTCCGCCCGACCGTGCTGGACTGCGCCGACGGCCGCGGCGAGGTCTTCCGGACGGACTGCCCCGGCCCGGTCCTGGCCGTCCGGGTGTACGAGGACGCGGACTGGGAAGCCGCCTTGCACCGGGTGTGCACCGACGCCCCGCAGGCACCGACCGGCTCGGTGCTCGCCCGGGACCGGTACGCGACCGCGCAGGCCGTCGACCGGCTGCGGTTCGCCGCCGCCGGCCTCCGCGTCAACGGCGGGCCGGGCGGCACCGTCGACCGCGCCGGCGCCGCCGCCGACCTGCTCCGATGGACGTCCGTCCGCGCGGTCGAGGAGGCCTTCGGGGCGCCCGTCGGTGACAGCCGGACGCACCTGGGGTGACGGGACGGAAACAGCTGACAGGGGCTGACGCGAAGTGACCCGCCGGTTTGGACAAGGTGTCCAGTAGGGCGTCGGCATCCTGCAGGATTGCTCCTCCGTGTCCCCTGACACCTTCGTTTCATCAGGTTAGGCTGACTGGCGTCGCCGGGCCTTCCCCCGCTGGCCAAACGAGCTGTCGTACCCAGGTGCAGGGCTTCTCATGCGTGGCACGAGCGGTTTTCGCCCCCGGGATGCGGGAGCATTGCGGACAGACCCGGCGGTGCACACCCAGCCATCACCGAGTCACGCAACGGCGCGCGACAGGAGCCAAACAGTCATGCAGACCAAGCTGGACGCAGCCAAGGCCGAACTGCTCACCAAGGCAGCAGCAGCCGCTGAGAACAGCCAGGTGGGGGGAGCGGCGCCAGGGGAGGGTCTGAGCAACGGTGCTCTGGCCGCGTACCTGCACCACTACTACCTCCACACCGCGCCCGAGGACCTGGTCGACCGCGACCCGGTCGACGTCTACGGCGCGGCCGCCTCCCACTACCGGCTGGGCCTCAAGCGCCCACAGGGGACGGCGGAGGTCCGGGTGCACACCCCGACCGTCGAGGAGAACGGCTGGAGCTGCGGCCACACCGTGGTCGAGGTCGTCACCGACGACATGCCCTTCCTCGTGGACTCGGTCACCAACGAGCTGACCCGCCTCGACCGCGGCATCCACCTCGTCGTCCACCCCCAGCTCGCCGTCCGCCGCGACATCACCGGCAAACTGCTGGAGATCCTCGACATCGACGCCTGCTCGCGCAGCCAGGCCGCCGGCGCCGAGTGGCCCGCCGACGCCGTCGTCGAGTCCTGGATGCACATCGAGATCGACCGCGAGACCGACCGCGCCGACCTCCGCTCCATCGAGACCAACCTGCGCCGCATCCTCGGCGACGTCCGCGAGGTCGTCGAGGACTGGTCCAAGATGCGCGACTCCGCGCTGCGCCTCGCCGACGAGCTCGCCGAGCAGCCCCCGGCCCACCTGCCCGAGCAGGAGGTCGGCGAGGCCTGGGAGCTCATGCGCTGGCTGGCCGACGACCACTTCACCTTCCTCGGCTACCGCGAGTACGACCTCGTCGAGCACGAGGGCGAAGAGGTCCTCAAGGCCGTCGCCGGCACCGGCCTCGGCATCCTGCGCGCCGACCCGCTGAGCCACGACAGCGACCACCACCCGGTCAGCGAGGCCTTCGGCCGGCTCTCCGCCCCCGTCCGCGCCAAGGCGCACGAGAAGAAGCTCCTCGTGCTCACCAAGGCCAACAGCCGCGCCACCGTGCACCGCCCCGCCTACCTCGACTACGTCGGCGTCAAGCGGTTCGACGCCAACGGCGAGGTCGTCGGCGAGCGCCGCTTCCTCGGCCTGTTCTCCTCCGCCGCGTACACCGAGTCGGTCACCCGCATCCCGGTCGTCCGCCGCAAGGTCCAGGAGGTCGTCTCCGGCTCCGGGTTCTCCGGCGACAGCCACGACGGCCGCGACCTGCTGCAGATCCTGGAGACCTTCCCCCGGGACGAGATGTTCCAGACCCCGGCGGCGGAGCTCCAGGCCATCGCCACCAACGTCCTCTACCTGCAGGAGCGCCGCCGGCTGCGGCTGTTCCTCCGCCAGGACGAGTACGGGCGCTACTTCTCCGCGCTGGTCTACCTGCCGCGCGACCGCTACACCACCCGCATCCGGCTGCGCCTGACCGAGATCCTCAAGGAGGAGCTCAGCGGCGACGCGATCGACTACACGGTGTACGCCACCGAGTCGGTCCTCACCCGCCTGCACTTCGTCGTCCGGGTCGCCCCCGGCGCCGAGCTGCCGCAGCTCACCGACGCCGAGGTCGAGCGGATCGAGGCCAAGCTCGCCGAGGCCGCCCGCTTCTGGATGGACGGCTTCAACGACCAGCTCCACATCGAGCTGGGCGAGGAGCGCGCCGCCGAGCTCGCCCACAAGTACGCCAACGCCTTCCCCGACGGCTACCGCGCCGACTTCACCGCGCGCACCGCCGTCGCCGACCTCAAGCAGATCGAGGCGCTGCACGGCGAGGGCGACTTCCGGCTCAACCTGTACCAGCCGGTCGGCGCCGGCGACGACGAGCGCCGCTTCAAGATCTACCGGGTCGGCGGCCCGATCTCGCTCACCGAGGTCCTGCCCGTGCTGCAGCGCCTGGGCGTCGAGGTCCTCGACGAGCACCCGTACGCGCTGCGCCGCTCCGACGGCACCACCGCGTGGGTGTACGACTTCGGCCTGCGGCTGCGCGAGGCCACCGAGCTGACGGACGAGGCCCGCGAGCGCGTCCAGGAGGCCTTCTCGGCCACCTGGACGGGACGCGCCGAGAACGACGGCTTCAACGGCCTCGTCCTCACCGCCGGCCTGACGTGGCGCCAGGCCATGATGCTGCGCGCCTACGCCAAGTACCTCCGCCAGGCCGGGAGCACCTTCTCCCAGGACTACATGGAGGACGCGCTCCGCAACAACGCGCACACCACCCGCCTGCTGGTGAACCTCTTCGAGGCCCGGCTCAGCCCCAGCCACCGGCTGGGCGCCGACGAGCTCACCGAGGGCCTCATGGAGGAGCTCGACGGCGCGCTCGACGAGGTCGTCTCGCTCGACGAGGACCGCATCCTGCGCTCCTTCCTGCACCTCATCAAGGCCACCCTGCGGACGAACTTCTTCCAGCACGCCGACGACGGCGACCGGCACTCCTACGTGTCGATGAAGTTCGACCCGAAGGCGATCCCGGACCTGCCGGCGCCCCGCCCGGCCTTCGAGATCTGGGTGTACTCCCCGCGCGTCGAGGGCGTCCACCTGCGCTTCGGCAAGGTCGCCCGAGGCGGCCTGCGCTGGTCCGACCGCCGCGAGGACTTCCGCACCGAGATCCTCGGCCTGGTCAAGGCCCAGATGGTCAAGAACACCGTCATCGTGCCGGTCGGCGCCAAGGGCGGCTTCGTCGCCAAGCAGCTGCCGGACCCGTCGGTGGACCGCGACGCCTGGCTGGCCGAGGGTATCGCCTCGTACAAGACCTTCATCTCGGCGCTGCTCGACATCACCGACAACCTCAAGGGCGGCGAGGTCGTCCACCCGGTCGACGTCGTCCGCCACGACGAGGACGACACCTACCTGGTCGTCGCCGCCGACAAGGGCACCGCGACCTTCTCGGACATCGCCAACGGCGTCGCCGAGTCGTACGGCTTCTGGCTGGGCGACGCCTTCGCCTCCGGCGGCTCGGCCGGCTACGACCACAAGGGCATGGGCATCACCGCCCGCGGCGCCTGGGAGTCCGTCAAGCGGAACTTCCGCGAGATCGGCGTCGACACCCAGACCGAGGACTTCTCCGTCGTCGGCATCGGCGACATGTCCGGCGACGTCTTCGGCAACGGCATGCTGCTCAGCGAGCACATCCGGCTGGTCGCCGCCTTCGACCACCGGCACATCTTCCTCGACCCGAACCCGGACGCCGCGGTCTCCTACGCCGAGCGCCGCCGGCTGTTCGACCTGCCCCGCAGCTCCTGGGACGACTACGACAAGTCGCTGATCTCCGCCGGCGGCGGCGTCTTCCCGCGCACCGCGAAGGCCATCCAGCTCTCCCCGCAGGTCCGCGAGCGGCTCGGCGTGCAGGCGGCCAAGATCACGCCGGCCGAGCTGATGAAGGCGATCCTGCAGGCGCCCGTCGACCTGTTCTGGAACGGCGGCATCGGCACCTACGTCAAGGCCTCCACCGAGACCAACGCCGAGGTCGGCGACAAGGCCAACGACGCGATCCGGGTCAACGGCAACCAGGTCCGCGCCCGGGTCATCGGCGAGGGCGGCAACCTCGGCTGCACCCAGCTCGGCCGCATCGAGTTCGCCGCGAGCGGCGGCCCCGAGGGCACCGGCGGCTGGATCAACACCGACGCCATCGACAACTCGGCCGGCGTCGACACCTCGGACCACGAGGTGAACATCAAGATCCTGCTCAACCAGGTCGTCGCCGACGGCGACATGACGGTCAAGCAGCGCAACGCGCTGCTCGCCGAGATGACCGACGAGGTCGGCCGCCTGGTGCTGCGCAACAACTACGCGCAGAACGTGGTGCTCGCCAACGCCGTCGCCCAGGCCGCCAGCATGGTCAACGTGCACGCCCGCATGATCAACCGGCTGGAGGCCGACGGGCAGCTCGACCGGGCCCTGGAGTTCCTGCCCGTCGAGAAGCAGATCCGCGAGCGCCAGCAGGCCGGCCGCGGGCTCTCCCAGCCCGAGCTGTCCGTCCTGCTCGCCTACACCAAGATCACGCTGGCCGACGAGCTGCTCGCCACCGACCTGCCCGACGACCCGTACTTCCGCGACGCGCTGCACCTGTACTTCCCCAGCGCGCTGCGGGCCCGGTTCGCCGACGCGATCGACAACCACCCGCTGCGCCGGGAGATCATCACCACCCTGATCGTCAACGACACGATCAACCGCGGCGGCTGCACCTTCGCCTTCCGGCTCCGCGAGGAGACCGGCGCGACGATGGAGGAGATCGCCCGCACCCACGCGGCCGCCCGCGCCGTCTTCGGCCTGGAGCAGCTCTGGGACCAGATCGAGGGCCTGGACAACAAGGTCGCGGCCCGGGTGCAGATCAAGATGCGCCTGCACGTCCGCCGGCTCGTCGAGCGCGCCACCCGCTGGATGCTCAACAACCGGCGCCAGCCGCTGGACATCGCCGGCACCATCGAGTTCTTCCACGACCGGGTCAACCAGGTCTGGGAGAGCCTGCCCAAGCCGCTCCGAGGCGAGGACCTCGGCTGGTTCGAGGCGGTCTACGAGGAGCTCGCCGCCGCCGGCGTGCCGGACGAACTGGCCAACCGGATCGCCGGACTCTCCTCGGCCTTCCCGACGCTCGACATCGTCGGCGTCGCGGACCGCTCCGACTCCGACGTGATGGAGGTCGCCGAGCTCTACTACGACCTCGCCGACCGCCTGCAGATCACCCACCTGCTGGACCGCATCATCGAGCTCCCGCGGACCGACCGCTGGTCCTCGATGGCCCGCGCCGCCATCCGCGAGGACCTCTTCGCGGCGCACTCCGCGCTCACCGCGGACGTGCTGGCCTGCGGCCCCGCCGGCTCCTCGCCGGAGGACCGCTACAAGGCCTGGGCGGACCTCAACGGCACCCTGCTCAGCCGTGCGAAGACCACCCTCGACGACATAAGGGGTTCGGACAACTACGAGCTGTCCAGCCTCTCGGTCGCGATGCGGGTCATCCGCACCCTGCTGCGCACCGGCCGCTGACCCGGCAGCTCCCGCGGGGGCGGACCGTCCGAACCGGACGACCCCGGCGAGCGTCGGCAGCCTCAAGCCGATCGCGGGCTACCCCACC
>NZ_JBEYFP010000195.1:0-9934 GCF_040634455.1 Kitasatospora sp. NPDC007106 | reverse complement strand
ACCCCGGCGGGCCGTCCGGCTCGCCGCCCGCGGGGTGCCCGGCCGCCGGCGGCGGTGGCCGCGGCCAGGGCGGCCGTGAGTGCCGTGCGGTCCGCCTCGCTGCCGCCGGCGCGCAGGGCCTCGACGGCGGGCCGCAGGGCGGCGTGCCGGCCGGCGAGCAGGGCCTGTGCAGTGAGCGCGGGCAGTTCGGGGGCGGTTTCGCCCGCGGCGGCGAGGGCGGCCGCGGTCTCCGCGAACGGGATGTCGGCGCCGGCCGGTCCGAGGGCGAGCAGCGGGTTGGCGAAGGGGGCGAGCAGGGCGGCGCGTTCGGCGGCCGGGGCGACCGCGCCGAGGCCGGCCGCGTAGCGGGCGCCGGCGGCGACGTCCCGGTGGAGTTCGACGGTGCCGAGCTGGCCGGTGAGGGCGCGGACGAGGTCCTCGTCGCGGGCCTCGGCGAGGGCGCGCTGCAGGTAGCGGGCGGCGTCGTCCCAGTGGCCGGCCGCGGCGGCCTCCCGGGCTGCGGTGCGGAGCACCGGCAGTGCCCAGTCCTGGCCGGTGGCGCCGGAGGACATCAGGTGTTCGGCGGTGCGGACGGCGGGCGCGCCGAGGCGTACCAGCAGCGCGGCGGCCCGCTGGTGCAGGGCGACCAGGACGGCGGGGTCGGTGCGGGCGAGCACGGCGGTGCGGACGATCTCGTGCCGGAAGCCCTCCGGCGGTCCGGGGTCGACCAGGTCGGTGCGGCGCAGTGCTTCGCGGGCCTCGTCGGCGAGCAGGTCGCCCTGGCCCATGAGCAGCGCGGCGGTGGCGAGGTCGGCGGCGGGGCCGAGCACGGCGAGGCCGGTGAGCAGTTCCATCGCCCGCGGGTGGGTGCCGCGCAGCCAGCTGAGGGTGGTGTCGGCGAGGGTGGCGGCGCCGGTGCGCAGGACGGCGTCGAAGTCGGGCGAGCCGGGGGAGGTCCGGTCGGCGAGCAGGCGGGCGGTGAGTTCGCCGAGCACCAGGGGGTTGCCGCGGGACAGGTCGTGGCAGACGGCGGCGAGTTCGGGGTCGACCGGGCCGGCGAACTCCTCGGCGAGCCGTTCGGCGGTGCAGCTGTCGCAGAGCGGCCCGGGGGCGACCGTCCGGGCGTGGCCGAGGACGCCGAGTTCGGCGGTGAGCGGGTCGGCGGCCTCGTCGGCGGTGGTGGCCAGCAGGGCGACGGGGAGGCCGTCGAGGCGGCGGGCGAGGTAGGAGAACCACTGCCGGGAGGCGTCGTCGGCGAGGTGCAGGTCGTCGATGGCCATGACGACCGGGGTGCGGCTGGTGAGCGACCTGGCCGCGTGGAAAAGGCTGTCGAGGACCTGCCGCCGTCCGTTTCCGGCCCCCCCGTCGCCGGATGCGTCCGCTCCGCCGGCCGAACTCCCGTCGGCGGTGTCCGGAAGTGCTCCGGCGAGGATTCTGCCGGGTGATTCCGCGGCGAATTCCGGTTGCGGCACGGCACCCGATCCTGACATGAACGGGTCAAAAAGCTGGCGGACGACGCCGTACGGGAAATCGCGCTCGTTGTCGTGGCAGCGGGCGCGCAGCACGACCGCCTCGCCGGGCACCCGGGCGAGGGCCGCGCGCAGCAGCGCGGTCTTGCCGATGCCGCGCGGGCCGCGGATCAGCACCACGGCCGGGCTGCCGGCCCCCGCCTGCGCCACGGCCTCGGCCAGATCGGCCAGTTCGCGTTCCCGGTGCAGCAGACTCCCCGCCGACATGCTTCCCCCCGTGCGCCGCGGCCCCGCCCGTGCCGGGCCGGTGGTCCGCAAGCACACCAGTATCCCTGCGCCCGAGGGGCTGTCAACGCGGGCGGCGGCATACGTACACGGCTACGTACCGACGGAACGGAATACGCAATCGCCGGGGATGCGTAATTCCGTACCGGACACGAATTTGCAGTATGTACAGCCGTTTTGACGACATGTTCGAATGAACCGGCAGGGTCGCCCCGGCAATGTGCGGCGGCAGGTACTCACGGGAAAACGGGGGATGCACATGGAGCGTCCGCGGCTCAAGGCGCATTTTCTGAGCGACGTGGTGGACGACAAGGTCTTCCTGATCGGCGACGGCCAGGACTACATCGTCCCGGGCGCGGCCGCGGTACGGCTGCTGCCGCTGCTGGACGGCCGGCGCACCGTCGCCGAGATCCTCGGGGAGCTCGGCGCCTCGGTGCCGCTGGGCCAGGCGCTGACCGCGCTGCGCCGCTACGAGGCCGCCGGGCACCTCGCCGAGGGCCGCCCGGACCTGCCGGAGGAGGCGCTCGCCCACTGGGACGCCCAGGGCGTCGACCCGGCCGCGGTGCTCGCCGCCGCCGCGGCCACCGAGCTGCTGGTGGTGGCGCTCGGCGCCACCGACCCGGCTCCTGTGGTGGACGCGCTCGCCGCGACCGGCCTGCGCGCCAGGGCCGCCGGCGAGGACGAGGCGATCGCCGCCGGCGGGGACGCCCTGGTGGTCGCGCTGACCGACGACTACCTCGACCCGGCGCTCGGCCGGATCAACACCGCCCGGCTCGCCGACGGCCGGCCCTGGCTGCTGGCCCGCCCGACCGGCACCAGCCCCTGGCTCGGCCCGCTGCTGCGCCCCGGCAGCACCGGCTGCTGGACCTGCATCGCCCAGCGGATCAGCGGCAACCGGCAGGTCCAGCGGTACCTGGCCGGCAAGCGCGGCGAGTCCGCCCCGCTGCACCCGGTGCGCTCGGCGATCCCCGCCGGCCCGGCCCTGCTCGGCCAGCTGCTCGCCGCCGAGGCCGGCCGGATCCTCGCCACCGGCGGCTCCGCCGCGCTCGACGGCCGGATGGTCAGCCTCGACCTGGGGACCCTGCAGACCACCGAGCACGTCCTCGTCCGGCAGCCGCAGTGCCCGAGCTGCGGCGACCCGGGCCTGATCGCCGAGCGCAGCCCCAAGGTGGTGCTGTCGCCGAGCCCGGCCCGGCACACCACGGACGGCGGGTACCGGATCCAGGCGCCGGAGTTCACCTACGACCGGCTGAAGCACCACATCAGCCCGCAGCTCGGCGCGATCACCCGGCTGGGCGCGCACGAGGACACCGGCAACGGCATCACCTACAGCTTCACCGCCGGCCACAACTTCGCCATGGTGAACGACAACATGGACCTGCTGCGCCGCAACATGCGCGGCCAGAGCGGCGGCAAGGGCCGCTCGGAGATCCAGGCCAAGGTCAGCGCCGTCTGCGAGGCCATCGAGCGCTACTCGGCGGTGTGGCGCGGCGAGGAGCCGGTCGTCCGGGCCGCCTACCGGGACCTCGACCCGGCGGTCGCCGTCCACATGGACGACCTGCTGCTGTTCTCCGAGGCCCAGTTCGCGGGCCGCGCCGAGTGGAACGCCGTCCCGACGCACCGGCTGCACCTGGTGCCGGACCCCTTCCCGGTCGACGCCGAACTCGACTGGTCGCGCGCCTGGTCGCTCACCCACGACAGCGAGCGGCTGATCCCCTCCGGCTACGCCTGGTACGGCCACCCGGACCTCGCCGAGCACTTCTACTGCGTCGGCGACTCCAACGGCTGCGCCAGCGGCAACACCCTGGAGGAGGCGATCCTGCAGGGCTTCTGCGAGGTCGTCGAGCGGGACGCCGTCGCCCTGTGGTGGTACAACCGGCTGCCGCGCCCGGAGTTCGACCTGGACTCGCTGAACGACCCGTACGTGGCGACGATGCGCGCCTTCTACGACTCCGTCGACCGCGACCTGTGGGTGCTCGACCTCACCTCCGACCTGGGGGTGCCGACCTTCGCGGCGATCTCCCGCCGCCGGCACGAGGTCGAGGACGTGATGGTCGGCTTCGGCGCCCACCCGGACGCCCGGATCGCCGCGATCCGCGCGCTCACCGAGGTCAACCAGTTCCTGCCGTTCGTCGACCGCCGGGACGAGAACGGGGCCACCCTCTACCGCACCGACGACCTGGAGACCCTGGAGTGGTGCAGGACGGCGACGGTCGCCGCCGAGCCGTGGCTGCTGCCCGGCGAGGGCCTGCGGCCCACCGCCCTCGGCGACTTCACCCCGCCGGCCGGTGACGACCTCGCCGACCACGTCCGGGACTGCGTGGAGCGGGCCCGCGCCTGCGGCATCGAGGTCATCGTGCTCGACCAGAGCCGCCCCGACCTCGACCTCAGCGTGGTCAAGGTGATCGCCCCCGGCATGCGGCACTTCTGGCGCCGCCTCGCCCCGGGCCGGCTGTACGACGTGCCGGTGCGGCAGGGCGCGCTCGCCGCCCCGCACGCCGAGGAGCAGCTCAACCCGAAGAACGTCTTCTTCTAGGCCGCGGGGGCACACCATGACCACAGTTCTCGAACCCGCCGGGCAGGTCGCCGGCGCCCGCGCCGTCCGCCGGGTGCGGCTGCGCCGCGACGCCTCGGCCGCCCCGTCCGGGGCCCGCGGTCTGCGGCTCACCGCCCCGGTGGGCGCCCTCGACCTGCCCGACCTGCTGGCCGGCGCCCGCGAGGCGGTGGCCGCGCTGGCCGCCGGCGAGCGGACGGAGGAGGAGCTGGCCGCCCTGGTGGCCGGCCGGGACGGCGACGCCGGGCTGATGCGCTGGCAGCTGACCCGGCGCCGGCTCGGCCTGGCCGGCCTGCTGGAGCACGCGGTGCACCTGGCCGCGGAGGACGGCGAGGAGCCGCTGGCCCGGCTGCGGCCGATCGGCCGCGGCGCGGCCGAGCCCGGGCCGACCCCGGACCCGACCGGGCAGGTCAAGCTCTCCCGGTTCGCGTCCGCGGCGCCCGAGGACGGCGCGCTGCTGGTCCGCTCGCCGGGCAGCCCGCTCGCCGTCGAGCTCGGTCCGCGGGCCGCCGGGCTGCTGGCCGCGCTCGCCGACTGGACGACCCCGGCCGGGCTCGCCCGGCTGCCCGGGGAACTGCCGCTGGAGGCCGTCCGGCAGACCCTGCGGCTGTTCGCCGCCGCCGGGCTGCTGGCCTACGGCGCGCCGGGGCAGGAGCCGGAGGCGGACGAGCAGCGGTTCGCCCAGTGGGCCGCCGCCGACCTCGCCTTCCACTCCCGGACCCGGCGGCCGACCGCCTCGGCCGGCTACGGCGGCACCTACCGCTTCGGCGACCGGTTCGGGCCCGAGCCGGCCTCGCCGCCGCCGTTCCCCGGCGAGAAGGTCGCGCTGGCCGTCCCGGACCTGGCGGCGGCGGCCCGGGCGGACCGGCCGTTCACCGAGGTGCTGGAGGAGCGGCGTTCCGTCCGCGAGCACGACGACGGGGCGCCGCTGACCGCGGACCGGCTCGGCGAGCTGCTCTACCGGGCGATGCGCCGCCGGCAGACCTTCACCGGCGGGGACGGTCAGGAGCTCGCCGACCGGCCGTACCCGAGCGGCGGGGCCGTCCACGAGCTGGAGGTCTACCCGCTGGTGACCAACTGCGCGGGGCTGCGGCCCGGACTGTGGCACTACGCCACCGACCGGCACGAGCTGGAGCTGGTCGCCGAGCCGTCCCCGGCCACCGCGGCGCTGGTCGCGAACGCCCGCGAGGCCGCCCTGATGAAGGCGGACCCGCAGGTGGTCCTGCTGGTCACCGCCCGCTTCGGCCGGGTGATGTGGAAGTACGAGACGGTCGCCTACCCGCTGATCCTCAAGCACGTGGGTGCGCTCTACCAGACGCTCTACCTGGTCGGCACCGCCATGGACCTCGCGGTCTGCGGCCTCGGCGGCGGCGACGCCGGCGACTTCGCGACCGCGAGCGGCATCGACTTCTTCACCGAGGGCACGGTCGGCGAACTGATCCTCGGCAGCAGGCCCGGCACGCTCCGCACCGACGTCGGCGTGCCCAGGAGAGAGACCAAGAGATGACGGACACGAGGGGGGTGGGCCGGTGAAGTTCCGTTTCAAGGCCCTGCAGCGGATGCGGGAGCCGGACGAGTTGGACTCGCCGACCCTGCTGGCGGCACCGCGGGGCTGGGTCGCGCTGTTCGTCGTGCTGATCACCATGAGCGCCGCCGTCCTGTGGACCTTCGCCGGCCGGATCCCGATCACCGTGGACGCCCCCGGCCTGCTCACCCGCCCGAGCGGCACCGCGCTGATCCAGAGCCCGTTCGCCGGGATGGTCCGCTCGGTGCTGACCCGGCCCGCCGACCAGGTGCGGCTCGGCCAGACCGTGGTGCGCATCGAGGACGCCGAGGGGCACAGCCGCGAGGTGACCAGCCCGTTCGGCGGTCACGTCGTCGGCCTGTCCGTGACGGACGGCCAGGTCGTCGCGCCCGGTGCGCCGATCGCCTCGGTCGAGCGCACCGACACCGCGCAGGACCGGATGGTCGCCATGGTCTTCGTGCCGGCCGCCCGGGCCACCGCGCTCGCCCCCGGCATGGACGTCGACCTGTCGGTGTCCACCGCCCCGGCCGGTGCCTTCGGCCTGCTGCGCGGCACGGTCAGCTCGGTCAGCCCGTACGCGCTGACCCGGGAGGCCGTCTCCGGCCTGGTCGGCGGCGACCTCGCCGCGCAGCGCTACCTGGACGGCTCGCCGCCGCGGCTGGTCGTGGTCGACCTGGTGCCCGACGCGGCCACCCGGACGGGCTTCGCCTGGACCTCGCAGAGCGGCCCGCCGATGCCGCTGACCACCCAGGTCTCGGTCACCGCCACGATCAACGTCGGCCGGCAGACCCCGTTCAACCTGATCCTCGGCCGCTGAGGGGGCGCGCGATGACGACCACCGTCCCGGGGGCCGCCCCCGCACCGCCCGAGGAGCGCCGCCGCCGGCGCCGGCCCGGGCGGCGTCCGCCCCGCGCCGACCGGCAGCGCACCCCGCGCCGCTGGCGGTACGCCGTGCCCACGGTGCTGCAGATGGAGTCCGTGGAGTGCGGCGCCGCCAGCCTGGCGATGATCCTCGCCTACCACGGGCGGCACGTCCCGCTGGAGGACCTGCGCGGCGTCTGCGGCGTCTCCCGGGACGGCGCCCGGGCCTCCACGCTGCTCTCCGCGGCCCGCACCTACGGGCTCACCGCCCGCGGCTACCAGACCGAGGCCGACCGGCTGAAGGACCTCACCGGCCCGGTCATCATCTTCTGGGCCTTCCAGCACTTCATGGTCGTCGAGGGGGTGCGCACCCGCTACGGGCGCACCGTCGTCGCCGTCAACGACCCGGCCAGCGGGCCGCGGCTGATGGAGTGGGAGGAGTTCGACTCCGGGTTCACCGGGATCGTGCTGTCCTTCGAGAAGGGCCCCGACTTCGTCCCCGGCGGCAGCCGCGGCGGCGTCGGCCGCGCCCTGCTGGAGCGGCGGCTGCCCTCCGGACGCGCCATGCCGCTGGTGCTGCTGGCCAGCCTGCTGCTGGTGGTGCCCGGCATCGCGGTGCCCGCGTACACCCGGGTCTTCATCGACCGGGTCCTGGCCGGCAGCGGCAGCGGCTACCTCCTGCCGCTGCTGGCCGCCATGACCACCACCGCGCTCGCCGTCTTCGTGCTCACCTCCGTCCAGCGGCACTACCTGCTGCGGCTGGAGATCCGGATGGGCATGGTCAGCTCGGCCCGGTTCTTCCGCCACCTGCTGCGGCTGCCGGTGGACTTCTTCCTGCAGCGGCGGCCGGCCGAGGTCGCCAAGCGGGTGGCCGGCAACGACGTGGTCGCCGAGATCCTCTCCCGCGACGTCGCACTGACCGTCATCAACCTCGGCCTGGTGCTGTTCTACGCCGCGGTGCTCGTCCGCTACGACGTCCTGCTGGGCGTGGTCGGCGTCGGCATGGCGCTGCTCAACGTGGTGGTGCTGCAGGCGGTGGCCCGCTCGCGCACCGACGCGGTCGCCGCGCTGCGCACCGACCGCGGCAACCTGACCGCCACCACCTTCACCACGCTCTCGCTGATCGAGACGGTCAAGGCCACCGGCGCCGAGCCGGACGCCTTCAGCCGCTGGGCGGGCTTCCTCGCCAAGGTGGACACCGCCAAGCAGAAGCTGGGCATCCCCAGCGCCGTGCTGACGGTGGTGCCGCCGATGCTGGCCGCCCTCAACAGCGGCCTGATCCTGCTGGTCGGCGGCCAGCGCGTGGTCGACGGCGCGATGAGCGTCGGTCTGCTGGTCTCCTTCCAGACCCTGCTCGCCGCGCTCAGCCGCCCCGTCGCCCAACTCACCAATCTGGGCGGCCGGCTGCAGGACGTCACCGCCGACATCAAGCGGCTCTACGACGTGGAGCGGTACCCGGTGGCGGCCTGCTTCGCCGCCCCCGAGCCGCCGCCCGGCGCCAAGCTGGAGGGCGAACTCGTCTTCGAGCACGTCACCTTCGGCTACAGCCCGCTCTCCGAGCCGGTGATCAAGGACCTGAACCTGACCGTCGTCCCCGGCCGCCGGATCGCGGTGGTCGGCGGCTCCGGCAGCGGCAAGTCCACCCTGGGACGGCTGCTCACCGGCCTCTACACCCCGTGGGAGGGCCGCGTCCTGCTGGACGGCCGCCCCCGCGAGGAGATCTCCCGGACCGTGCTCGCCGCCTCGCTCGCCTACGTCGACCAGGACATCTCGCTCTTCGAGGGCACCGTCCGCGACAACCTGACGCTGTGGAACGACGACGTCCCCGACGACGCCGTCACCGCCGCGCTGCACGACGCCGCTGTCTTCGACACCGTGATGACCAGGCCCGGCGGCGTGCACAGCCCCGTCCTGGAGGGCGGCCGCAACTTCAGCGGCGGCCAGCGCCAGCGGCTGGAGCTCGCCCGCGCCCTCGCCGGCCGGCCGACCCTGCTGGTGCTGGACGAGGCCACCAGCGCGCTCGACCCGGAGACCGAGCGCGTGATCATGGACAACCTGCGGCGGCGCGGCTGCGCCTGCCTGACCATCGCGCACCGGCTCTCCACGGTCCGCGACGCCGACGAGATCATCGTGCTGGAGCAGGGGGAGATCGTCGAACGCGGCACCCACGACGAGCTGTTGGCGCTCGGCGGGCACTACACCGCGCTCATCGAGTCCGCCCGGCGCGAGGAGGAGGACGAGCTGTGACCACCGCCCCGGCCCCCACGGAACCGACCACGGCACCACGGGCCTTCGCCGACTTCTTCACCGCCGCGGCCGAACCGGTCGACCCGCGGGCCGACCGCGTCCTGGTGCTCGACGACCCGCGCCGGATGCTCCTCGTCCAGACCGGCGCCGTCGACCTGTTCGCCGTCAAGCTCACCGACCGCGGGCCCGTCGGCCGCTGGCACTTCCTGTGCCGGGTCGAGGCCGGCACCCTGCTGCCCGGCGCACCCGAGGGCTCCGCCCACGGCATCGCCGCCCGGCCGGTGCTCGGCGCCGAGGTCGCCTTCCTGCCCACCGCCCGGGTCGAGGGGCTGTCCGCCCGCGGCCGGGAGTGCGGCACCCCGGCCGGCGCCGCCGTCCGGGCCCTGCCCGAGGCCGAACAGCAGCGGGCCGTCGACCAGTTCCTCGCCGGACTGGCCGGCGGCATCACCGCCCTGGCCGGCGCGCTGCGCGACACCCTGCCGCCGCGCGACTTCACCCCGCTCGCCACCGACGGCCCGACCGCCCTCAAGAAGGGCCAGGCACTGCGCTCGGTGGACGGCGTCCAGTGGGTGTGCGTCGAGGAGGGCGGCGTCGACCTGCCCGGCGACACGGCCGGCGACGACACCGCCGCACTCGGCCCCGGCGCCTGGGTCTGCCTCACCGAACGGGACTGGCTGGTCGCCCCCGGCCCGGCCACCGTCCGCGCCCGCTCGTCGCGCGAACTGCTCGACCGGGGCGTGCTGTGGGAGCGGCTGGTGGTGCACTGCGGACGGCTGCTCGCCGCCGTCGACCGCCGGATCGAGGCCCGGCGCACCGCCGAGACCGAACTGATCGCCGCCCGCCGGGAGCGCGACGCCGGCACCCTCGCGCACTCCGCCCGCAGCTTCGAGACGGTCGTCCGCGACACCTCCTCGCGGCTGCGGATCGCCGACGCCGCCGGCGACCCGCCGACCCTCGCCGCCACCCGGCTGGTCGCCGCCCAGCAGGGCTTCACCGTGCGCCCGCCGGTCGCCG
>NZ_JBEYFP010000194.1:0-9950 GCF_040634455.1 Kitasatospora sp. NPDC007106 | reverse complement strand
CCGAGGAGGGCATCGGCGCCGCGATCGTCATCGCCGGGCGGCTGCACCGCGGCTTCACCGGCGGTGCCGGCGAGGTCGGCTACATGCCGGTGCCGTGCCGCCGTCGAAGCCGGCCGCGATGACGGTGACCCGGACCTCGTCGCCGAGCGCGTCGTCGATGACGGCGCCGAAGATGATGTTGGCCTCGGGGTGGGCGGCCTCGCTGACCAGCTGGGCGGCCTCGTTGATCTCGAACAGGCCGAGGTCGGAGCCGCCGGAGATGGAGAGCAGCACGCCGCGGGCGCCGTCGATGGAGGCCTCCAGCAGCGGCGAGGAGATCGCCATCACGGCGGCCGCCTTGGCGCGGTCCTCGCCGCGGGCGGAGCCGATGCCCATTAGGGCGGAGCCGGCGTCCGACATGACCGACTTGACGTCGGCGAAGTCGAGGTTGATCAGGCCGGGGGTGGTGATCAGGTCGGTGATGCCCTGGACACCGGAGAGCAGCACCTGGTCGGCGGAGCGGAAGGCGTCCAGCACGCTCACCTGGCGGTCCGAGATGGACAGCAGGCGGTCGTTGGGGATGACGATGAGGGTGTCGACCTGCTCGCGCAGGGAGGCGATGCCGTCCTCGGCCTGGTTGGCGCGGCGGCGGCCCTCGAAGGTGAACGGGCGGGTGACCACGCCGATGGTGAGCGCGCCGAGCGAGCGGGCGATGTTGGCCACGACGGGCGCGCCGCCGGTGCCGGTGCCGCCGCCCTCGCCGGCGGTGACGAAGACCATGTCGGCCCCCTTGAGGACCTCCTCGATCTCCTCGCGGTGGTCCTCGGCGGCCTTCCGGCCGACCTCGGGGTTGGCGCCGGCGCCGAGGCCCCGGGTGAGTTCACGGCCCACGTCGAGCTTCACGTCGGCGTCGCTCATGAGGAGGGCCTGCGCATCGGTGTTGATCGCGATGAACTCGACGCCCTTGAGCCCGACCTCGATCATCCGGTTGATGGCGTTGACACCACCGCCGCCGATTCCGACGACCTTGATGACTGCGAGGTAGTTCTGGGGTGCTGCCACGTCGAAGGCCTCTCGCCTCGAATTTCCGGGTCGGCTCCCCTTGTCGCGAAGGCCGACGGATGTCGATGGGTGGGAAGCGCGCGCTTTCGGTGCTGGTATGTCCGAAATGCCGACCGCCGACCCGAACCCTAAACTTGAGGTTTAGGGTTGTAGCTGCGGCTGTGTCACTTCACCGTTGGACACAGCCCGGTGACACAGGACAGTAGGTCGCATCCGGTCGGTGTTCAACGAACAACGCCGAGCTTCCCGTTTTTCTTTTGAGCCTATGTGATCATCGACTCCCCGGCGAAACCGGGGTGACCACCAAGGGTCGGACCGGAGCCTCGGCGCCGTCAATACCGCCCCTTGAGGAAGAACTTACCGGATCATCCAGACACGGCCGGGGCATCCGGGGCACTCACGTCGTAATTGGCGGCTTTCCGACCGAGCAGTGCGGCCAGCACCCGGGCCTTGCGCTCCGTCCGCTCCGGACTCCCCCAGCGCACCGTCGCCCCGCCCGCCAGCTGCAGCCGGATGTCGTCGTAGCTGTGCACCTGCACCGCCCCGGCCTTGCCGGCCAGTTCGGCGGGCAGCCCGGCCGCGACGGTGATCGCCGCCCGCACCAGGGCCGGCCGGTCGAAAAGGTCCAGCACGTCGTTCGCCTGCTGACCGAGCTGCAGGTCCACCACCGGCACTCCGGCCGGGGCGGCCGCCTCGGTGGCGAAGGTGAAGCCCCCCGCGTCCACCTGCGCGAACTTCCCGTCATCGGTGCGGACGGAGGCCACCGCCCGACGCTCCGTCACCTTGACCCGCAGGGTGTGCGGCCAGCCGCGCCACACCTCGGCCTTCGCCACCCGGGGCAGTGCCTCCACCCGCTTGCGGGCCTCGTCGAGGTCGACCCGGGCGAGCGGCCCCTGCCGCAGCCCGCCGAGCGCCGACGCCACCTCGCCCTGGCCGAGCTTCCCGCTGTCCAGGCCCTGGACGGCGACGGCGCGCACGTCCAGGGCCGAGGAGAGGAACACCGTCCAGCCGAGCAGGCCGGCCACCAGCGCGCCGAGCACGCACAGCACCGCGATCCCCCGCCGGGAGAGCCGCAGCCTGGTGGCCGGCGCGGGCGCCGGGTCGGCGGGGTCAGCCACGGCGGCGGCCGCCCCTGGACGCCTCGATCGCCTCGTAGACCATGCGGACCAGCAGCTCGTCCGCGTCCCGGCGGCCGAACTCGGCGGCCGAGCGGCTCATGTCCCACAGCCGCGCCGGGTCGGTGAGCACCGGCAGCACGTTCTGCAGCACCCACTCCGGGGTGAGTTCGGCGTCGTCGACCAGCAGGCCGCCGCCGGCCTTGACCATCGGCTGGGCGTTCAGCCGCTGCTCGCCGTTGCCGATCGGGAGGGGGACGAAGGCGGCCGGCAGGCCGACCGCCGCCAGCTCCGCGACGGTCATCGCGCCGGCCCGGCAGAGCATCATGTCGGCCGCGGCGTACGCCAGGTCCATCCGGTCCACGTACGGCACCGGCCGGTACGGCGGCATGCCGGGGATGTCGTCGACCACCGGCAGCTCGTTCTTCGGGCCGACCGCGTGCAGGATCTGCACCCCGTACTGCTGCAGGCGCGGGGCGATCGCCTGGACGGTCTCGTTCAGCCGGCGGGCGCCCTGCGAGCCGCCGGAGACCAGCAGGGTGGGCAGCCGCTGGTCGAGGCCGAAGTAGTGCCGGGCCTCCGGGCGGACGGCGTTGCGGTCCAGCGTCGCGATGGTGCGGCGGAGCGGGATGCCGATGTACCGGGAGTCGCGGAGCTTGGAGTCCGGGGTGGAGACGGCGACGAAGTCGGTGTAGCGCGCACCGATCTTGTTGGCCAGGCCCGGGCGGGCGTTGGCCTCGTGGACGACGATCGGCACGCCGGCCCGCTTGGCGGCGAAGTAGGCGGGCATCGCGACGTAGCCGCCGAAGCCGACCACCACGTCCGCGTTGACCCGCTCGATGACGTCCTGGGCGGCGCGCACGGTGCCCCGCAGCCGGCCCGGGACGGTGATCAGCTCGGGGGTGGGCTTGCGGGGCAGCGGCACGGCGGGGATCAGCGCCAGCTCGTAGCCGCGTTCGGGCACCAGCCGGGTCTCCAGGCCGCGCTCGGTGCCGAGGGCGGTGATCCCGACGGACGGGTCGTGCCTGCGGAGCGCGTCCGCGAGCGCCAAGGCCGGCTCGATGTGGCCGGCGGTCCCGCCGCCGGCGAGTACGACATGCACCGAAATTCACCGCTCCCTGCGCGCCGGACGTGCGGCCGGCTTGCGCGCTGTGGTTCGTCGTCGTGGCACCACCCTGGCCAGGAACGTCCCGGCTCGGGTGGGGTTCCGGGCGGCCAGGGCCGCCTTCGCCCCCGGGGTGCTGCGCGCGAAGCTGACCAGCACGCCGACGGCGCACAGGGCCGACAGCATGGCGGACCCGCCGTAGGAGAACAGCGGGAGCGGGACGCCCGCGATGGGCAGGAGTCCCAGTGCCGACCCCAGGTTGACCATGGCCTGCGCCATGATCCACGTGGTGGCGGCTCCCGCGGCGTACCTGACGAAGGGGTCCTTCGTGCCGATGGCCACACGGATACCCGCGTAGCCTAGTGCCGCGAAGAGACCGAGCACCGACAGCGTCCCCACCAGACCGAGTTCCTCGCCGGTGGCGGCGAAGATGAAGTCGGTGTGGGCCTCCGGCAGCTGGCCCCACTTCTCGACGCCGGCGCCGAGGCCGGAGCCGAACGGGCCGCCGGCGGCGAAGGCGTAGAGGCCGTGCAGGGCCTGGAAGCAGTTGATGTTCGGGTCCGGCTTGGTGACGCCGATGCAGGCCAGCCGGTCGAGCCGGTGCGGCACCGTGATGATCAGCGCGGTGCAGGCGACGACGGCGATGCCGAGGGTGGCGGCGAACAGCCGCAGCGGGGCGCCGACCATCCAGAGCAGGCCGAAGAGCATCGCCACCAGCACCATGGTGGTGCCCATGTCGCCGCCCAGCATGATCAGCATCATCAGCAGCACGGTGCCGGGCACCAGCGGGACGAGCAGGTGCTTCCACTGGTCGAGGGTGTGGGTGCGGTGCTTGCGGGCGAGCAGGTCCGCACCCCAGAGGACCAGGGCGAGTTTGGCGAACTCGGAGGGCTGGACCTGGAAGAAGCCGAAGCTCAGCCAGTTCCGGTTGCCGTTGACCATCACGCCGATGCCGGGGATCGCCACCAGGAGCATGCCGGCGATCACGGCCAGCAGCAGCGGGTAGGCGAGCAGCCTCAGCGCCTTGACCGGGGTGCGGGCGAGCAGCACCAGCATGACGGTGCCGAGCATGGTGGCGACCAGCTGCTTGCGGAAGAAGAACGTGATCGGCAGGTGGTGCTCCATGACCAGGATCTGGGACGAGGAGAACACCATGACCAGGCCGAGCACCACCAGCAGCATGGTGGAGCCGAGGATCAGGTAGTACGGGGTGAGCGGCCGTTCCAGCATCCAGCGCACCCGGGCGCGCAGGGCGCGGAGCCGGGTGACGGGGGTGGCGGCCTTGAAGGTGGTGGTGGTCGCCGAGATCAGCTGGAGGCGGGCGGAGCCGCGCTCCGGTGGGGCGGCCGTTCCCGCCTTGCCCTCACCGGACACCTGCTCCCCCTGTCTCTTCCGCGCTCGGGCCGGACGGCCGCTGGTGCCGTCCGGCCTGTCCCGCTATTCCATCAGGTCCAGGACCGCGGCGGCGAAGAGGTCGCCGCGTTCGCCGTAGTTGGTGAACATGTCCATCGAGGCGCAGGCGGGCGCCAGCAGGACGGTGTCCCCGGGCTTCGCCAGCGAGGCCGCCGTCCGGACGACGTCGGCCATCGCCTCGGCGCCAGTCTGTCCCGCGGCGGCTTCGACGACGGGGACATCCGGGGCGTGTCGCAGCAGCGCCTCGCGGATCAGGCCGCGGTCCTGGCCGATCAGCACGGCCGCCCGCAGGCGGTCGGCGGCGGCCGCGACGAGCTCGTCGAAGGTGGCGCCCTTGGCGAGTCCGCCGGCGATCCAGACCACCGGTTCGTACGCGGCGAGCGAGGCCGCCGCGGCGTGGGTGTTGGTGGCCTTGGAGTCGTCGACGTAGGTGACCTCGTCCACCACCGCGACCCGGGCGATCCGGTGCGCGTCGGGGCGGAAGGCGCGCAGGCCGTCGCGGACGGCCTTGGCGTCCACGCCGTAGGCGCGGGCGAGGGCGGCCGCGGCGAGCGCGTTGGCGACGTTGTGCGGGGCGGCCGGCACGACGTCGGAGACGGCACCGATCTCGGCCGCGTTGTTGGCCCGGTCCTCGACGAAGGCGCGGTCGACGAGCAGGCCGTCGACGACGCCGAGGTTCGACAGGCTCGGGGCGTCGAGCCCGAAGCCGATCGCCCGGCAGCCCTCCTCGACGTCGGCCTCGCGGACCAGCGCCTCGGTGGCCGGGTCGGCCAGGTTGTAGACGCAGGCGACCTTGTTGCCCTCGTAGATGCGGCCCTTGTCGGCGGCGTACGCCTCCATCGAGCCGTGCCAGTCGAGGTGGTCGGGGGCCAGGTTGAGGACGGCCGCGGAGTGCGGGCGCAGCGAGGGCGCCCAGTGCAGCTGGTAGCTGGAGAGTTCGACGGCGAGGACGTCGTAGGGCTCCTCGGCGAGCACCGCGTCCAGGACGGAGACGCCGACGTTGCCGACGGCGGCCGTCCGCGCGCCCGCCGCGGTGAGGATCGAGGCGAGCATCTGGACGGTGGTGGTCTTGCCGTTGGTGCCGGTGACGGCCAGCCAGGGGGCGGGCTCTCCGGTCGCCGGGTGCGGGCGGCGCAGCCGCCAGGCGAGTTCGACGTCGCCCCAGACGGGGACGCCGGCCTGCTCGGCGGCGGCGAACAGCGGGCTGTTCGGCGGCCAGCCGGGCGAGGTGACGATCAGTTCGGTGCCCTCGGGGAGGGTGTCGCCGTCGCCGAGGCGGACGGCGATGCCGGTGAGGTCGGCGGCCTTGGCGCGCAGCGCGGGGCCGTCGCCGCCGTCGACGACGGTGACCTCGGCGCCGAGGTCGCGCAGCACCCGGGCGGCGCTGACGCCGGACAGGCCGAGGCCCGCCACCACGGTCTTCAGGCCGTTCCAGTCGGGGTTGTCCGTCATCCGGCCACCCATCCTGCGTAGAAGAGTCCGAGGCCGACCGCGACGCACAGGCCCTGGATGATCCAGAAGCGGACGACGATGAGCACCTCGCTCCAGCCCTTGAGCTCGAAGTGGTGCTGGAGCGGTGCCATCTTGAAGACGCGCTTGCCGGTCATCCGGAACGAGCCGACCTGGATGATCACGGACAGGGTGATGATCACGAACAGGCCGCCGAGCAGGGCCAGCAGCAGTTCGGTGCGGGAGCAGATGGCGAGACCGGCGAGGGCGCCGCCGAGGGCGAGCGAGCCGGTGTCGCCCATGAAGATCTTGGCGGGCGAGGTGTTCCACCACAGGAAGCCGAAGCAGGAGCCCATCAGGGCGGAGGCGACGACGGCGAGGTCGAGCGGGTCGCGGACGTCGTAGCAGCTCGCGGTGGCGGTGATCATGTGGGCGCAGGTCTGGCCGTACTGCCAGACGCCGATGAAGACGTACGCACCGAAGACCATCACCGAGGCGCCGGTGGCGAGGCCGTCGAGGCCGTCGGTGAGGTTCACGCCGTTCGACATCGCGGCGATCATGAAGTAGGCCCAGATGACGAAGAGCACCGGGCCGATGGACCACTCGAAGTCGTTGACGAACGACAGGTGGGTGGAGGCGGGCGTCTGGTTGCGGCTGTTGGCGAACTGCATCGACAGGACGGCGAAGGCGAGACCCACGAAGGACTGGCCGAACAGCTTCGCCTTGGCCCGCAGGCCGAGCGAGCGGCGCTTGACCACCTTGATGTAGTCGTCGAGGAAGCCGACCAGGCCCAGACCCACGGTCAGGAACAGCACCAGGATGCCGGAGGCCGTGGGCGACTCGCCCGTTATCGCCTTGGTGGCGAAGTAGGCGACCAGTGTGGCCAGGATGAACGCGATGCCGCCCATGGTGGGGGTGCCGCGCTTGCTGTGGTGGGCCTTGGGGCCGTCGTCGCGGATGTACTGGCCGTAGCCGTGCCGGGCCAGCAGCTTGATCAGGGCGGGCGTGCCCAGCAGCGACAGGATCAGGCCGATGCCGCCGGAGAAGAGGATCTGCTTCACTGAGCGGCCCCATCGGCGAGCAGGGCCTCGGCGACCTTCTCCAGGCCGGCCGAACGGGAGGCCTTCACCAGCACCACGTCCCCAGGCTGCAGCTGACTGCGCAGCAGCTCGATCGCCGCGTCCGCGTCGGACACCAGCACCGACTCCTCACCCCACGAACCTTCGTTCCTCGCGCCGAGTTCCATGCAGGCCGCCTCGCGTCCGCCCACCGCCACCAGCTTGGTGACGTCGAGCCGGACGGCGAGCCGCCCGATGGCGTCGTGCTCGTCGAGGCTGTCCTCGCCGAGCTCCCGCATCTCCCCGAGCACCGCGAAGGTGCGGCGGCGCTCCGGGCCGCGGCCGGCCATCGACACCAGCGCCCTGAGCGCGGCCCGCATCGAGTCCGGGTTCGCGTTGTAGGCGTCGTTGACGACGGTGACACCGTCGGCCCGGTCGACGACCTCCATGCGCCAGCGGGACAGCGCACCCGCCTCGCTGAGCGCTTCGGCGGTGTCGTCGACGGGCATCCCGAGCTCCACCGCCACCGCTGCGGCGGCGAGGGCGTTCGAGACGTGGTGCTCACCGTACAGGCGCAGGTTCACGGGTGCGGAACCGGCCGGGGTGATGAGCGTGAAGGACGGCCGGCCGGTGGCGTCCAGGCGGACGTCGGCCGCCCGGACGTGGGCGTCCCGGCTCTCGCCGAACAGCACGACGCGGCCCTTGGTCCGGCTCGCCATCGCCCGCACCAGCGGGTCGTCGGCGTTCAGGACGGCGACGCCGTCGGCGCCGAGCGCCTCGACGATCTCGCCCTTGGCCTGCGCGATGCCCTCCTTGGAGCCGAACTCGCCGACGTGGGCGCTGCCGACGTTGAGGACGATCGCGATGCTGGGCGGGGTGATGCCGGTCAGGTACTCGATGTCGCCCTTGTGCCGGGCGCCCATCTCCAGCACCAGGTGCTTGGTGCCCGGCTCGACCCGCAGGGCCGTCATCGGGTGCCCGATCTCGTTGTTGAGGTTGCCGGGCGGGTAGACGGTCTCGCCGCGGCGCTGCAGCACCTGGGCGATGAGGTCCTTGGTGCTGGTCTTGCCGGAGGAGCCGGTGAGGGCGACCACGGCGGTGCCGGTGGCGCGCTCCACGACGGCGCGGGCGAGCCGGCCGAGGGCCGCCACCACGTCGTCCACCAGGATCGCGGGCACGCCGACCTGACGGGAGGCCAGCACCGCGACGGCACCGCCGTCGACCGCCCTGGCGGCGTAGTCGTGGCCGTCCACGTGCTCGCCGGCCACCGCGACGAACAGGCCGCCCGGCTGCACCTGGCGGGAGTCCACCACGACCGGTCCGGTCACCAGGGCCTCGGGGTCGGCGCCGTCGAGCGTGCCACCGACCGCCGCGGCGGCCTCGGCGAGGGTCAGTGCGATCACGGCTGCTCTCCTTCGGGGGCCTGCTCGGGGGCCTGCTCGGGGCGGGCGGGGGCCTGCTGGTGGCGGACGGTCCGCGCGATGGCCTCGCGCAGTTCCTCGCGGTCGTCGAACGGGCGGACCTCGCCCTTCGCGTACTGGCCGACCTCGTGGCCCTTGCCGGCCACCAGGACGGTGTCCCCGGCGTGCGCCCGGGCGACGGCGTGCAGGATCGCCTCGGCGCGGTCCGGGACGACCAGCACCTCGCCGCGTTCCTGCTCGGGCACCTCGGCGGCGCCGGCGAGCATCGCGGTGAGGATCGCCAGCGGGTCCTCGGAGCGCGGGTTGTCACTGGTGAGCACGGCGGTGTCGGCGATCCGCGCGGCGATCGCGCCCATCGGGCCGCGCTTGAACGGGTCGCGGTCGCCGCCGCAGCCGACGACGACGTGCAGCCGGCCCTTGGTGACCTCGCGCAGCGACTCCAGGACGGCCTGCAGGGCGTCCGGCTTGTGCGCGTAGTCGACCACGGCGACGTACGGCTGGCCGGCGTCGACCCGCTCCAGGCGGCCGGGCACGCCGGTCGAGGCGGCGACCCCGGCGGCCGCGGCGTGCAGCGGCACGCCGGCGGTGACCAGGGCGGTGATCGCACCGAGGGCGTTGGCCACGTTGAACGGGCCGGGCAGCGGCACCGAGGCGTCCGCGGCGGCGCCGTCCGGGCCGACCACGCGGAAGGTCGAGCCGGCCGGGCCGAGCTGGACGTCCACGGCCCGCCAGTCGGCGTCCGGGTCGCCCTTCGCGGAGAAGGTCACCACCGGGATCGGCGCCTCGGCGGCCAGCCGGCGGCCGTAGGCGTCGTCGAAGTTGGCCACCCCGCGGCGGGCCTTGTCGGTCTGGAAGAGCCGGGCCTTGGCCCGGTAGTAGTCCTCCATGTCCGGGTGGAAGTCGAGGTGCTCGGGGGTGAGGTTGTTGAACAGCGCGACGTCGTACATCACGCCGTCGACCCGCCCGAAGACCAGCGCGTGGCTGGAGACCTCCATGACGACGGCGGCCGCGCCGCGCTCGCGCATCACCGCGAGGACGGCGTGCAGGTCGGTGGACTCGGGGGTGGTGCGCTCGCTCTTGATCCGCTCGCTGCCGACCCGCATCTCGACGGTGCCGATCACGCCGGGCAGCAGGTTGCCGCCGCGCAGGCCGGCCTCGACCAGGTACGAGGTGGTGGTCTTGCCGTTGGTGCCGGTCAGGCCGATCATCAGCAGCTGCTCGCTGGGGCGCCCGTACACGGCGGCGGCGAGGTGGCCCATGGCGCC
The DNA here is from genome assembly GCF_040634455.1 of Kitasatospora sp. NPDC007106. Classification (NCBI taxonomy): domain Bacteria; kingdom Bacillati; phylum Actinomycetota; class Actinomycetes; order Kitasatosporales; family Streptomycetaceae; genus Kitasatospora; species Kitasatospora sp. NPDC007106. The sequence goes on along the minus strand of NZ_JBEYFP010000194.1, from coordinate 83 downwards.
GCGGACGTTGTCCACGACCAGCAGCGGGGCGCCGGCCCCACGGGCGAGCTCGGCGCCGGCCGGGTCGGTCAGCACGGCGACGG
>NZ_JBEYFP010000193.1:0-9990 GCF_040634455.1 Kitasatospora sp. NPDC007106 | reverse complement strand
CCGGGCGCGGCTGCGCCCGGGGCTCCGGCGGACGGCGGTCAGGCCTGGACGGGCTGCGCGTCGAGGCGCGCCACCAGGGCGGTCACCTGGCGGGCGACGTCCGGGGCGGTGAGGCCGATCTCGGCGAGGATCTCCTCGCGCTTGGCGTGGTCGAGGAACTCCTGCGGGATGCCGAAGTCGCGCAGCGGCAGGTCGACGTCGGCGTCGCGCAGGGCCTGCGCGATCGCGGAGCCGACGCCGCCGACGCGGCCGTTGTCCTCGACGGTGACGACGACGCGGTGCTCGGCGGCGAGGCCGGGCAGCGCCTTGTCGACCGGCTTGACCCAGCGCGGGTCGACGACGGTGGAGGTGATGCCCTGGGCGTCGAGCAGCTCGGCGGCCTCCAGGCAGAGCGGGGCCATCGCGCCGACGGAGACGATGAGCACGTCGGCGCGCCTGTCGCCGCCGCTCTCGCCGCTCTCGCGGAGCACGTCCATGCCGCCGACCTTGCCGATCGCGGGCACGGCGGGGCCGACGCTGCCCTTGGAGTAACGGACGACGGTGGGCGCGTCCGGCACCTCGACGGCCTCGCGCAGCTGGGCGCGGACCTGGTCGGCGTCGCGCGGGGCGGCGAGCCGCAGGCCCGGGACGGTCTGCAGGATCGACATGTCCCACATGCCGTTGTGCGAGGCGCCGTCGGTGCCGGTGACGCCGGCCCGGTCGAGGACGAAGGTGACGCCCAGCTTGTGCAGGGCGACGTCCATCAGCACCTGGTCGTAGGCGCGGTTCAGGAAGGTCGCGTACACGGCGACGACCGGGTGCAGGCCGTTGGTGGCCAGGCCCGCGGCGGAGACGGCCGCGTGCTGCTCGGCGATGCCGACGTCGAAGATGCGGTCCGGGTAGGCCTTGGCGAAGGGCGCCAGGCCGACCGGGTGGAGCATCGCGGCGGTGATCGCCACGATGTCCTTGCGCTCGCGGCCGAGGGCGACCATCTCCTCGCCGAAGACGGAGGTCCAGTCCTTGCCGGAGGACTTCACCGGCAGGCCGGTGTCGGGGTGGATGACGCCGACCGCGTGGAAGCGGTCCTCGTCGTTGTTCTCGGCGGCGTGGTAGCCGCGGCCCTTCTCGGTGATGCAGTGCACGATCACCGGGCCGCCGAAGCCGCGGGCCTTGGTGAACGCGGACTCCAGCGCCACCAGGTCGTGGCCGTCGATCGGGCCGATGTACTTGAGGCCGAGGTCCTCGAACATGCCCTGCGGGGCGATGAAGTCCTTCAGGCCCTTCTTCGCGCCGTGCAGGGTGTCGAACATCGCCTGGCCGACGACGGGGGTGCGCTGCAGCGCGTCCTTGCCCCAGGAGAGGAACCGCTCGTAGCCCTGGGTGGTGCGCAGGGTCGCGAGGTGGTTGGCCAGGCCGCCGATGGTCGGCGAGTAGGAGCGCTCGTTGTCGTTGACGACGATGACGACCGGCAGGTCCTTCGCGTCGGCGATGTTGTTGAGCGCCTCCCAGGCCATGCCGCCGGTCAGCGCGCCGTCGCCGATGACGGCGACGACCGGGCGGTCCTTGTGGCCCTGGATCTTGTTGGCCTTGGCGAGGCCGTCGGCGTAGCCGAGCACGGTCGAGGCGTGCGAGTTCTCGATCACGTCGTGCTCGGACTCGGCGCGCGACGGGTAGCCCGACAGGCCGCCCTTCATCTTCAGCCGGGAGAAGTCCTGGCGGCCGGTGAGCAGCTTGTGGACGTAGCTCTGGTGGCCGGTGTCGAACAGGATCCGGTCGCGCGGCGAGTCGAAGACCCGGTGCATCGCGATGGTGAGCTCCACCACGCCCAGGTTCGGGCCGAGGTGGCCACCGGTCTTCGAGACCTCTTCGACCAGGAAGCCGCGGATCTCCTCGGCCAGGTCGGCCAGCTGCGCCGGGGTGAGCCGGTCGAGATCGCGCGGTCCCCTAATGCGGGTCAGCAGGGCCACCCGTTCCTCCTCGTTCACTGTTCCCAGACCTCTCTGTCCGGCCTGGCCGGGCTTCCCCGACTGCAAGAGTCTAATGTCCGGCTGGCGGACACCATGCGGCGCATGGGGGCTCCGGTTACACATGACGGGGCCCGGCACCCGATCGGTTCGGGTGCCGGGCCTCACACTGCTCCGGGCGTGTCGTCAGCCCCGGCCGCTGGACTTCTGGGTCCGGCGGGAGACGGAGTCGAGCACGACGGCGCCGAGCAGCACCGCGCCGGTGATCATGTACTGGATCGCCTGGTTCACGTGGACCAGGTCGAGGCCGGTGATGATCGACTGGATGACCAGGATGCCGAGCAGGGCGGACCAGGTCTTGCCGCGGCCGCCGAAGAGGCTGGTGCCGCCGATGACGGCCGCCGCGATCGAGTTCATCAGGACGTTGCCGCTGCCGAGCAGCTTGTCGGCGGAGCCCTGCTGGGAGGCGATGAAGAGGCCGCCGAGGGCCGCCATACCGGCCGAGATCATGAAGACCGAGATCCGGACCCACGCGACGTTGATGCCGGCGCGGCGGGCCGCCTCGACGCTGCCGCCGACCGCGAAGATCTGCCGGCCGTAGGAGGTACGGCGGAGCACGAAGTCGGTGATGACGACGATCGAGAGGAAGATCACCAGGGGCAGCGGCAGGCCGCGGTCCTGGTTGAGCATGTAGGCGGCGACCAGGCCGATGACGGCGAGCACGCCGGTGCGCAGCGCGATCTCGCTCATCGGGCGGGCCGGCAGGCCGGCGTCGCCGCGGCGCTTGGCGTCCAGGAACTGGCCGGCGCCGAAGAGCGCGATGCCGAGGACCGCGAAGCCCCAGGTGAAGGCGACGTCGCCGTCACCGAGGAAGTAGGTGTCCAGGTTGGCGAGGACGCCGTCGTTCAGGACGTTGACGGTGCCCTTGTCGCCGAGGACGTACATCTGCAGACCGCTCCAGGCGAGCAGGCCGGCCAGGGTGACGACGAAGGCGGGGACGCCGATCTTGGCGAAGAAGAAGCCGTGCAGGGCGCCGATGGCGACGGCGGCCGCGATGGCGATCAGGCAGGCGAGCCACTCGTTGAGGCCAGAGCGCACCGAGAGGACGGCGGCTATCGCGGCGGAGACGCCGGCGATCGAGCCGAGGGAGAGGTCGATCTCACCGAGCAGCAGCACGAAGACGATGCCGACGGCGATGAGGCCGGGGCCGGCGACCCACTTGGTGATGTTGGTGAGGTTGTCGGCGTTGAGGAAGTCGCCGGTGATGCCCTGGAAGATGGCGCCGATCAGGATCAGGCCGAGCACGACGGGGACGGAGCCCAGGTCGCCGCTCTTCATCTTGCGCTTGAACTCGGCGAGGTAGCCGGCGAAGCCGGCCTCGCGGACGAGGAGGCGCGGGTCGACCGCCGGGGCGGCCGGCGCGGCGGCGGGCTCGGGGGCCTTCTCCGCGGCGTTGGTGGTCTGGTCCGTGGTCACTTCGCTTCCTCCGCGATACGTGCCTGACGCCGGGTCACGGCGTTCTCGGTGGCGCCGGTGATGGCGGAGATGATCTCCTCGTGCGAGGTGTTGGCCACCTCGAAGACGCCGTTGTTGCGGCCCAGGCGGAGCACCGCGACGGTGTCCGCGACGGCCTTGACGTCGGCCATGTTGTGGCTGATCAGGATCACGCCGAGGCCGCGGTCGCGCAGGCGCTCGACCAGGTCGAGGACCTGGGCGGTCTGCTCGACGCCGAGGGCGGCGGTGGGCTCGTCCAGGATCACGATCTTGGGGTCGCCGACCAGGGCACGGGCGATCGCGACGACCTGGCGCTGGCCGCCGGAGAGGGCGGCGATCGGGATGCGGACGCTGGGGATGCGGATCGACAGGGTGTCGAGCAGCTCCTTGGCGCGCTTCTCCATGGCGACCTCGTCGAGCGCGCCGAAGCGGCGCAGCTCGCGGCCGAGGAAGAGGTTGCCGACCACGTCGAGGTTGTCGCAGAGTGCGAGGTCCTGGTAGACGGTGGCGACGCCGAGGGCCTGGGCGTCGTGCGGCCGGTTGATCGCGACCTTGCTGCCCTCCCACTCGATCGCGCCCTCGTCGATGGGGTGCACGCCGGCGATCGTCTTCACCAGCGTCGACTTGCCTGCACCGTTGTCGCCCACCAGGGCGACCACCTCGCCGGCGTGGACCTCCAGGTGCACATCGGTGAGCGCCTGGACGGCACCGAAGCGCTTGGAGACACCGCGCAACGCCAGTACGGGTGCGCCTGTCACGTGAACCATCTCCTTCGTTCCGTGCCAGCCCCCGGATATGGGCATGACACGGCCTGCCGCGCGCCGACCCGGGCGCGAAGGTTAGTGCGAGAAAAGGGGTGGAGACCGGCCGGGGCCCGGGTGGAGCCCCGCCGCCGGAGGTGGGGAGCCGGTCTCGCCGCAGGGTGGGCGCTCCCGCCGGGGAGCGCCCACCCGGGTGGACTTACTGCAGGCCCGCGGCCTTGCAGGCGTCGGCGTAGGTGCCGGTGCAGATGTCGGCGACGGTGTACAGCTTGTCGGCGATCACGGTGTCCTTGATGTTGGCCTTGGTGACGACCTTCGGGTCGAGCAGCTTGGCCGGGATGCCCTTGTCGGTGTCGCTGTCGATGCTGGCGGAGGCGACGGCCTTGACGTCCTTGCCCTGCAGCAGCGCGACGGCGAGCTCGGCGGCCGAGTCGGCCAGCGGCTTGTACGCCTTGTAGATGGTGTACGACTGCTCGCCGCTGACGAGGCGCTGGATGGCGTCGAGGCCCGCGTCCTGGCCGCCGACCGGAACGTTGATGTTCGCGGACTTCAGCTGGGTGATGATCGCGGCGGCCATGCCGTCGTTGGCGGAGTAGACGGCCTGGAAGCCGTCCTTGCCGAGCTGGGTGATCGCGGCGCCGATCTTCTGGCCGGCCACGGTGGGCTTCCACTCACCGGACTGCTCGTAGACGACCTTCTTGACCTTGCCGTCGAGGACCTTGTGCGCACCGGACTTGAACTTGCCGGCGTTCGGGTCCGCGTCGTCACCGTTGATCATGACGATGTTGGCGTCGGCGGCCTTGGCGCCGAGGGCGTCGACCAGGGCCTGACCCTGCAGCTCGCCGACCTTCTCGTTGTCGAAGGAGACGTAGGCGGAGACCGGGCCGGTGGCCAGGCGGTCGTACGCGATGACCTTGACGCCCTTGTCGGCCGCCTCCTTCACCCAGGACTGGGTGGAGGCCGCGTCGAACGCGTCCAGGATGATGACCTTGACGCCCTGGGCGATCAGGGTGTCGAACTGCTGCTTCTGCTTGGCGGCCGAGCCCTCGGCGTTGCTGTACTTGACGGTGCAGTCGCCGCACAGCTCCTTGACCTTGGCCTCGATGAACGGCTTGTCGAAGGACTCGTAGCGCACGGAGGACGCGTTCTCCGGGAGCAGCAGGCCGATCGACTTGCTGTCGCCGCCCTTGGCGTCGTCCTTCTTGTCGCTGCCAGCCTTGCCACAGGCGGCCATGGAGAGAGCCATCGAAACAGCAGCGGTGCCGATGACAGCGCGACGCATCATTGCGTTCATGGTGGGGGTGCCTCCCTGACAGTGCCGCAACCTTGCGGCGAGGTTGAGTGGAGTCAACCCGGCCCGCACCTTGTCGTCAATAAGTAAAACCGCAACTGCGGTGATCCGAACCCTTTCGTTATCTTCCTGAAGGCGAAGCCGAGATCAAACGACCGCGGCCCCCGCCTGCCGGGACAGGTCGGGGGCCGATCGGCGCAGCTCAGGGGCTGCTCAGGGGCTGTTCAGGGTCGGCTCGCGGGGTGCTCAGGCACTGGACGCGGAGGCCAGTCCGGTGTGCCGGATCGCGCCCGATTCACCCATCTCGCTCATCACCAGGGCCAGCGCGCCGAGCACCTCCGCCCGGCCGCCGAGCGTGCCCGGGACGACCGAGAGCTGCCGCGCCGCACTCGGGATCGCGTACCGCGCCACCGAGTCCCGGATCGGGGAAAGCACCAGCTCACCGGCCTCCGCGAGCTCTCCGCCGAGGATCACCCGACGCGGATTCAGCAGGTTGCACAGGGTCGCGACTCCCGACCCGATCTGCCGTCCGGCGTCCGCGATGACCCGCCGGCAGCCCAGGTCGCCCTGCTGCGCCAGCTGCACCACCTTGGTGAGCGTCAACTCCCCGGGGTGGCTCGCGTTCAAGAGGTTGAGCAGGTAGCGCGAGCCGACGAAGGTCTCCAGGCAGCCCCGGTTGCCGCAGCGGCAGACCGGTCCGGCCTCGTCCAGGGTGATGTGCCCGATCTCCCCGGCGGTGCCGCCGGGGCCCCGGTAGATCTGCCCGTTGATGACCAGTCCGGAGCCGACGCCGCTGGCCACCTTGATGTACGCGAGGTCGCTCAGCCCACGGCCCGCGCCCCACACCAACTCGCCCAGGGCGCCCAGGTTCGCGTCGTTGTCCACGTACACCTGCATGCCCAGGCGCTGGGAGAGCTCCCGGCCCGGGTTGACGCCCGTCCAGCCCGGCAGGATCGCCGTCGAGCCGAGCGCGCCGGTCTCCACGTCGATCGGACCGGGCACGCCCAGTCCGACGCCGATCACCTTGTCCGGCCGGAAGCCGGCCTGCGTCAGCAGCCGTCCGACCAGCGTCTCCGCCCGGTCGAAGCCCTGTTGCGCCGACACGTCGGTGTCGATCGGCTCGCTCTCCTCGGCCAGCACACGGTGCGCCAGATTGCCCACCGCGACCCGCAGATGGGTGTGGCCGAAGTCGACCCCGACCACGATCCCGGCGTCCCCGCTGAGCGAGACGCTGCGCGCCCGTCTGCCGCCCGAGGAGGTGTCGGCGACCACGACGGTGCCGCTCTCCTTCAGCTCGCGGACGATGTTGGACACCGTCGCCGCCGACAGCCCGGTGGACCTGGCGATCTCGGCCTGGGTCAGCGAGCCGGCCATCCGCACGGCCCGCAGCACCCTCTCGAGGTTCGCCCGGTGCAGCGAGGACTGCGATCCCGGCGTGTCCATCGACATGATTCACCCTCCCAGGGCACGGGAACCCGACCGCTCCCGTCCCTGCCGCGCCCTTGCGGCGGAGCTCGTTGTGGCCGGCCGGGCCGTCACCCTGCGGTGTCGAATCCTCAACCGGGCGTTCATCTTCAACTTCTGAACTCTAAGCTCAGCCAAGTCCGCAATACAGAGTCAAGGGCGAAGGCAGATCGTTGCGAAACCTCAGCCACCGCCCTACGTCGAGTGTCGTAGCCGAACGCCCGAACCGCCCGACAGCCCCGGAAATCGCAGGTCCGCGTGGGGGACGCTCGTGAAAGGATGCCCCCAACCAAGCCTGACGAAGGAGTCCTGCGAGTGCCTGGCACCAACTTGACCCGTGAGGAGGCCCGTACCCGGGCCGCACTCCTGCATGTGGAGTCGTACGACATCGAGCTCGACCTGGGCTCGGCCCCCGAGGGGGGCACCTTCCGGTCCACCACCGTGGTCCGCTTCTCCGCCACCACCCCGGGTGCCGCCACCTTCATCGACCTGGTCGCGCCGAGCGTCTCCGAGATCGTGCTGAACGGCGAGTCGCTGGACCTCGCCAACTTCGCCGACAGCCGGATCGCCCTGCCCGCCGTCCGGGCCGAGAACGAGCTCCGGGTGGTCGCCGACTGCGCCTACACCAACACGGGTGAGGGCCTGCACCGCTTCGTCGACCCGGTGGACGGCGAGACCTACCTGTACACCCAGTTCGAGGTCCCGGACGCCCGCCGGGTGTTCGCCGCCTTCGAGCAGCCCGACCTCAAGGCGGCCTTCCGCTTCACCGTGACGGCCCCGGCGGGCTGGGTCGTGGTCTCCAACTCCCCCACCCCCGAGCCGGCCGGCGAGGGCGCGACCCGCACCTGGGCCTTCGAGCCCACCCCGCGGATGTCCACCTACGTCACCGCGCTGGTGGCCGGTCCCTACGTGGGCGTCTTCGACGAGTACGCCAACGGCGACCAGCGGGTGCCGCTCGGCGTGTACTGCCGCCCCTCGCTGCGCGAGTTCCTGGACGCCGAGGCGATCTTCGACGTCACCAGGCAGGGCTTCGACTACTTCCAGGAGAAGTTCGACTTCGCCTACCCGTTCGCCAAGTACGACCAGCTGTTCGTTCCGGAGTTCAACGCCGGCGCGATGGAGAACGCGGGCGCCGTCACCCTGCGTGACCAGTACGTCTTCCGCTCCAAGGTCACCGACGCCTCCTACGAGATGCGCGCCGCGACGATCCTGCACGAGCTCGCCCACATGTGGTTCGGCGACCTCGTGACCATGGAGTGGTGGAACGACCTCTGGCTGAACGAGTCCTTCGCGACCTTCGCCGAGGCCGTCTGCCAGGCCGAGGCCCCCGGCTCCAAGTGGCCGCACTCCTGGACGACCTTCGCCAACCAGATGAAGACCTGGGCGTACCGGCAGGACCAGCTGCCGTCCACCCACCCGATCATGGCGGAGATCAACGACCTGGAGGACGTCCAGGTCAACTTCGACGGCATCACCTACGCCAAGGGCGCCTCGGTGCTCAAGCAGCTGGTCGCCTACGTCGGCCAGGACGCGTTCTTCCAGGGCGTGCAGGCCTACTTCAAGCGCCACGCCTGGGGCAACACCACCCTCCCCGACCTGCTCGGCGCCCTGGAGGAGGCCAGCGGCCGCGACCTGCGGACCTGGTCCAAGGCGTGGCTGGAGACCGCCGGCATCAACGTGCTCCGCCCCGAGCTGCGGATCAACACCGACGGCGAGATCGAGTCCTTCACCGTCCTCCAGGAGGCCCCGGCGCTGCCCGCCGGCGCCCGCGGCGAGGCCGTGCTGCGCCCGCACCGGATCGCGATCGGCCTGTACGAGCTGGCCGACGGCTCCCTGGTGCGCACCGACCGGATCGAGCTCGACGTCGACGGCCCGCGCACCGAGGTGCCCGAGCTGGTCGGCCGGCACCGCCCCGCCGTCCTGCTGCTCAACGACGACGACCTGTCCTACGCCAAGGTCCGCCTCGACGAGGACTCGATGGCCGTCGTCACCGACCACCTCGGCGACTTCGCCGACTCGCTGCCGCGCGCCCTGTGCTGGGCCTCCGCCTGGGACATGACCCGCGACGGCGAGCTCGCCACCCGCGACTACCTCGCCCTCGCCCTCTCCGGCCTGCAGCGCGAGTCCGACATCGGCGTCGTGCAGTCCGTGCAGCGCCAGGTCAAGCTCGCCCTGGAGATGTACGCCGACCCGGCGTGGCGCGAGGAGGGCCTGCAGCGCTGGGCCGCCGCCGCCGAGGAGCAGCTGCGCGCCGCCGCCCCCGGCAGCGACCACCAGCTCGCCTGGGCCCGCACCCTGGCCGGCGCCGCCCGCACCGACGCGCAGCTCGGCCTGCTGGCCGGCCTGCTCGACGGCTCCGAGGTGATCGAGGGCCTGGCCGTCGACACCGAGCTGCGCTGGAGCCTGCTGGCCCGCCTGGTCGCCACCGGCCGCGCCGACGACAAGGCCGTCGACGAGGAGCTGGTGCGCGACAACACCTCCTCCGGCCAGGAGCACGCCGCGAGCTGCCGGGCCGCCCGCCCGACCGCCGAGGCCAAGGCCGAGGCGTGGGCCTCGGTGGTGGAGTCCGACAAGCTCACCAACTACGTGCAGGAGGCCGTCATCGGCGGCTTCCAGCAGCCCGACCAGCGCGAGCTGATCGCCGCCTACCGCGAGAAGTACTTCGCCGCGGTGAAGGGCGTCTGGGAGAGCCGCAGCCACGAGATCTCGCAGCAGATCATCGTCGGCCTGTACCCGGCCTACCAGGTCGAGCAGGCCACCCTGGACGCCACCGACGCCTGGCTGGCCTCCGCTGACCCGGCGCCGGCCCTGCGCCGCCAGGTCGTCGAGTCCCGGGCCGGCGTCGAGCGCGCCCTCCGGGCGCAGGCCGCCGACCGCGCGGCCGGCGAGCGCCACTGACCCTTCCGGGGGGGGGGCGGGCCCGCCCCCCCCGGCCCGCCCCCGGCGGGGCGCCGCCGCGGCGGCCCCGGGCGCGGCCGGCCCCACCACACCACGGAGCGTGCCTTGACCGCAGTACCCGCACCAGCAGTCCCCGCAC
>NZ_JBEYFP010000192.1:0-10030 GCF_040634455.1 Kitasatospora sp. NPDC007106 | reverse complement strand
GCCCCGACGGTCGCGCGGTCCCCGCGCCCCTTTCGCGTGCGCGGGCCCGGCCGGTCAGACCACCTGGTGCAGCCAGCGGACGGGCGCGCCCTCGCCGGCGTAGCGGAAGGGTTCGAGTTCGTCGTCCCAGGGCTTGCCGAGCAGCCGGGCGAGTTCGGCCTCCAGGTCGCCGCCCTCGGTGCGGGCGCGCAGCAGCACCGCGCGGAGCCGGTCCTCGGGGATCAGGATGTCGCCGTGGATGCCGGTGACGGCGTGGAAGATGCCGAGGCTCGGGGTCGAGCTGTAGCGCTCGCCCTCCGCGCTCGCGCAGGGGTCGCTGGTGACCTCGTACCGGATGAGCTGCCAGCCGCGCAGGGCCGAGGCCAGGCGCGAGGCGGTGCCGGGCTCGCCCTGCCAGGAGAGCTCGGCACGCCAGTGCCCGGGCGCGGCGGGCTGGCGGATCCAGTCGAGGCTGACCCGCACGCCGAGCACACCCGCGACCGCCCACTCGACGTGCGGGCACAGCGCGCGGGGCGCGGAGTGGATGTACAGGACACCACGTGTCGTCACCGGGACCTCCAGGCTGTGGACGAGGGTCGCCTTCCCCAGCTGCCTCGTGCCACCTGCCGGCAGGTACTGCCTACCACCGTGACGCTCAACTTACTCGACATTAGGTAATCAAATTGAGCAAAACGGACAAGCTTTCACCCAATGCTAGTCGAATCCCCCATCAGGTCCACCCCCTTGCAAGTGCTCTCCCCCGAACGGACCTATTCCGTCCGCGGGCGCACCATCACCCGCCGCGGCGACCGGCGCTGACGCCCCGTCGACGCCGCGACCAGGCCGTTCGCCGATCCGCCCGTACGCGGACCACCCCCGCGGGCAGCGGCCCGCGGGGGTGGTGGTGACACGGCGTCAGCAGGTCAGAGCTCGACGACCATCTTGCCGGTGTTGTCGCCGCGGAGCAGGCCGAGGAAGGCCTCGGCGGTGTTCTCGACGCCCTTGACCACGGTCTCGTCGTAGCGCAGGCTGCCGTCCTTCAGCCAGCCGGCCACCTCGGCGACGAACTGCGGCTGCAGGGCGGCGTGGTCGCGCACCAGCATGCCGCGCAGGTTCAGCCGCTTGCCGATGGCGAGGGCGAGGTTGCGCGGGCCGGCCGGCGCGGAGGTCTCGTTGTACTGGGCGATGGCACCGCACAGGGTGACCCGGCCGTGCGGGTTGAGGGCGCCGATCGCGGCCTCCAGGTGGTCGCCGCCGACGTTGTCGAAGTAGACGTCGATGCCCTCGGGGGCGGCCGCGGCGAGCTGCTCGGCGACCGGGGCGTCCTTGTAGTTGAAGGCGGCGTCGAAGCCGTACGAGCCGGTCAGGGTGGCGACCTTCTCGGCGGAGCCGGCGGAGCCGACGACGCGGGCGGCGCCCTTGAGGCGGGCGATCTGGCCGACCAGCGAGCCGACCGCGCCGGCCGCGCCGGAGACGAAGACGGTGTCGCCCTCCTTGAAGGAGGCGACCTCCAGCAGGCCCGCGTAGGCGGTGAGGCCGGGCATGCCGAGCACGCCGAGGTAGTAGGAGAGCGGGGCGAGGGCCGGGTCGACCTTGACGCCCTGCGCGGCGGGCAGGGTCGCGTACTCGCGCCAGCCGAGGCCGTGCAGCACGGCGTCGCCGACCTCGAAGCCCTCCGCGGCGGAGGCGACGACGTAGCCGACCGCGCCGCCGTCCATGGGCGCGCCGATCGCGAACGGCGGGACGTACGACTTGACGTCGTTCATCCGGCCGCGCATGTACGGGTCGACCGAGAGGTAGGCGTTGCGGACCAGGACCTCGCCCGGGCCGGGCTGCCGGACGGGCGCCTCGACCAGTGCGAAGTCGCTCGGAACGGGCCGGCCGACGGGGCGCGCCGCCAGGTGCCACTCGCGGCCGGTGGTGGGGATCGCCTGCTCTGCCATTGCTGCCTCCGTGGTGCATCCACCTGAAAGGTTGAGTTACTGAAGCAATCGTGGACACGAATAGTTCATGTTGTCAAATGTTCAGGTACAGTGGACGGCATGGAGACGCAGCAGCCGCCCACGGACCCGGTCACGCTGGAGGTCACCGACCTCATGGCGAACCTGGTCGGAATCTTCCACCGCGAGTACGAGGAGGCCGCCGCCGCCCGCTCGCTCACCGGCGCCCAGGCCAAGGTGCTCGCCCTGCTGCGGCGCGGACCGATGCCGATGCGCCACATCGCGCAGACCCTGAGCTGCGAGCCGTCCAACATCACCGGCATCGTCGACCGGCTGGAGTCCCGCGGCTTCGTCACCCGCGAGGCCGACCCGCAGGACCGCCGGGTCAAGCTGGTCGCCGCCACCGGCACCGGCACCGCCGCCTCCGTGGAGCTGCGCGAGTCGCTGCACTTCGCCCGCGAGCCGCTCGCCGCCCTCGACCCCGAGGAGCGGATCCAGCTGCGCGACCTGCTCCGCCGGATGCTGGCCGGCGCCGTGCCGCCCGCCTGACCGGCGGAGCGCGACACAGGGGGCGATCGGATCGGATCCGGGCCGGAAGAGCCCGTATCCGATCGGGTCCGCATGTAACCGAACGGCCCGCCGGGCCGTCTTTCTGGTGGGGGCACACAGGAGTGCCGGCCAATTCCCTTCCGGGCCGGGCACGGCCGTACAGAGAGCAACTGTGTGATGACCGACAAGAGCGGGTCCGCCGCGTCCTCCCGCGGGACGGGCCGCCGCCTGGCGCGGATCGCCGGCGCCACCGCCGCCGTCCTGGTGCTGGCGACCGCCGGCGCCGGCGCCTGGTTCTACCACCGCCTCGACCAGAACATCAGCACCTTCTCCGCGGACGGCATCGCCACCAGCCGCCCGCCGGCGGGCCCCACCACCAAGGGCGGCGGCCGTCCGGTCAACATCCTGCTGCTCGGCTCCGACACCCGCTCCGACGGCAACGGCGACCTCGGCGGCGGCGAGGAGGGCGTCGGCCACTCGGACACCGCGATCCTGCTGCACGTCTACGCCGACCACCGGCACGCGGTGGGCGTCTCCATCCCCCGCGACACCCTGGTCACCGTCCCCTCGTGCAAGCTGCCGAACGGCACCTGGACGAGCGAGCGCACCAACCAGATGTTCAACTCGGCCTTCACCGTCGGCCTCTACCCGCAGGGCAACCCGGCCTGCACCCAGAACACCGTGGAGGCGCTCACCGGCCTGCGGGTGGACCACACGATCGTCGTCGACTTCAAGGGCTTCGCGGCCATGACCGACGCGGTGCACGGCGTCGACGTGTGCGTGCCCAACGACGTCGACTCCTACGGCATACGCCTCACCAAGGGCCGCCGGACGCTCAGCGGCCAGCAGGCGCTCGACTACGTCCGGGCCCGGCACGGCTTCGGCGACGGCTCCGACATCGGCCGGATGAAGCGCCAGCAGGCCTTCCTCTCCTCGCTCATCAAGAAGGTCCAGGGGCAGGGCTTCGACCTCACCACCCTGCTGCCGCTCGCCGACGCCGCGACCCGCTCGCTCACCGTCGACGAGGAGCTCGGCAGCGCCATGAAGCTCGCCACCTTCGCCCAGTCGCTGCAGGACATCAAGCTGGCGGACATCTCCTTCGTCACCGTGCCCTGGGAGTACGCGGGCGCCCGGGTCGCGCTCGTCCACCCGGACGTCGACACCCTCTGGGAGCTGCTCCGCCAGGACCGCACCCTGGACGGCCAGGCCACCGCCCCGGCCGGCACCGCGACGCCCTCCGCCCCGGCCGCGCCGACGCCGTCGGCCACCGCCTCGCCGTCCGCCGGGGCCTCGCCCTCCGCCACCCCCGGCCAGACCCGCGCCGCCGAACCGGACGCCACCGGCGTGCCGGTCACCGTGCACAACGCCTCCGGCGCCACCGGCACCGCGGGCCGCGCCGCGACGGCGCTCAAGGCGCACGGCTACCGCGAGGTCGTGCTCGGCGCCAACACCAAGGGCCGGAACACCACCACGGTCGGCTACTCCCCCGGCCACAAGGCCGCGGCCGAGCAGCTCGCCGCGCTCTACCCGGGCGCCACCGTCCGGCCCGACGCCGACGCCGACGGGCTCGTCCTGACCCTCGGCCAGGACCACGCCTCCGGCGACACCTCCGGCCCGGTCGCGCTGCCGAGCGGCATCCCCACCGGCATCTCCTCGAACACCCGGCCCGCCGACAGCGACCTCTGCGCCGACCTCAGCTACGGCTGAGGCCGGTCCCGGCGGCCGTCGGGCCGTCCGGCAGCCCGGTGACCACCAGCGTCACCCGGCTGCCGGGCGGCAGCGCCGCCGTCCCGGCCAGCCCGTACACCGCCTGCAGCGCCTTGGCCACGTACCGGCGCTCCACGCCGATCCCGTGCCGCTCGCCGAAGCCGGCCGCGAACTCCTCCAGCGCGGCGGGCACCTTCCCGTAGCCGCCGCCGTGGTGGCCGTGGTCGATCCGCCAGTTCGCGAAGGTGCGTCCGTACGCCGCCCGGTGCAGTGCGGCCACCTCCTCCTCCAGGTAGCCCTCGCCGCGCAGCACCGCGACGCCGAGCGCCCGTGCCCCCGGCGGCAGTCCGGCCGCGATGCCGGCCAGGGTGCCGCCGGTGCCGACCGCGCAGCAGACGGTGTCCCGCCCGTCCAGGTCGCCCAGTTCGGCCGGCAGCGCGGCGGTGCCGCGCACGGCGAGCGCGTTGGAACCTCCCTCGGGGAGCACCAGGCACCGCCCCCAGCGCTGCGCGAGCGGCCGGCCGAGGTCGCGGACGAGCTCGCGGTAGGCGCCGCGGGCGACGAACTCCAGCTGCATGCCGTCGGCCTCGGCCGCCGCCAGCGAGGGGTTGCGCGGCCGGTCGGCGAGCTCCTCGCCGCGGACGACGCCCACCGAGGAGAGCCCGAGCACCCGGGCCGCGGCGGCGGTGGCCCGCAGGTGGGTGGAGTAGGCGCCGCCGAAGGTGACCAGCCGGGTGTGCCCCTCGGCGAGTGCGTGTTCCAGGTTGGGGGTGAGCTTGCGCCACTTGTTGCCCGGCACCGTCGGGTGCAGCAGGTCGTCGCGCTTCAGCCGGAGTTCGACGCCGGCCCGGGACAGCACCGGGTCCTGGATCGGGGTGAGCGGGGTCGGCAGGTCGGCGGGCAGCGGCATCCCGCCATGGTAGGGGCCTGCGTCAGGCCGGCCGGGTGGAGCTGAGGTGGGCGAAGACCACCACGTTGTCGGCGTAGTCGTGGGTGGCCCGGTTGTACTCGCCTGCGCAGGTGATCAGCCGCAGCTGGGCGTCAGGGGTGTCTCCGTAGACCAGCTGGTCGGGGAAGGCGTTCTTGGCGAAGGTCTGCACCGAGTCGACGGTGAAGACGGCGACCGAGCCGTCGGCGCGGGTGACCTCGACGGGGTTGCCGGGGCGCAGCACGTACAGCATGAGGAAGACGGCGGGGCCCTTGGTGGTGTCGACGTGCCCGGCGACGACCGCGGGGCCGCGTTCGCCGGGGGTCGGGCCGTCCTTGTACCAGCCGACGAGGTTGCGGTCGTCGGCCGGCGGGGCGGCGAGGCCGCCGGTCGGGGTGAGGCCGAGCTCGGTGAAGGGGGCCTCGACGAAGAGCTGCGGGATGCGCAGCTTCACCGGCTTGGAGCGGGACATCGCGGGGACGGCCGGGGTGGTCCGGGAGGGCGGTGCGGTGGGCACCGGGCTCGCACTCGCGACGGCCGCCGGGCCGCCGTCGGTGGAGGTGGGGGCGGCCGGGGTGGTCTCCACGGACTGGTACATCACGAAGACCCCGACGGCGGCGAGGCCCATCGCCCAGCGCAGCGGGCTGCGGCCGGGGTCCTTGCCCGCGGGCCGTTCACCGGTGCCGGATGTCTGCTGGCCCATGGCGGCCGCCTCTCACGGGGTGCTGCGGGTCCTGCGGATCCTCTAGGGAAGACGCGTCCGGCCGTGCCCGGCTTCCGGGGCGGGTACGGCCGGACGCGGCCGGTGGGCGGCGCGGTCCCCGGGGACGGGACGGCGCCGCGGGGGTGGTGCCGGCGGGTCGGGAATCAGGCCTCGGAGCCGCGGCGGCGGCGCAGCGCGACCGTGCCGACGCCGAGACCGCCGGCGAGCAGCGCCGCGCCGGTGGCCAGGCCGCTGCCGGAGACGGCGATCCCGCCGCCGCCGGTGTGGACGCCGCCGTGCGGGGCCTTGTCCGCCCAGGAGCCCTCGGCCTTGGTCTCCTTGCCGGAGTCCTTGCCCTCGGACTTGCCCTCGGACTTGCTCTCCGACTTGCTCTCCGACTTGCTCTCGGACTTGCTCTCGTAGGTCATGTCGGACGTGCTTCCGGACTTGGTGTCCGACTTCGTCCCGGCCTTGTGGTCCTCGGGGGCGGACTTCTGCTCGGCGGTCGAGCCGGGCGCCTTCTCCGGGGCCTTGTCGGCGGGGGCCTGCTCCGTCCACACCCTCTGGTCGTCGCTCCCGGGACCAGTGGGCGGATCGGCGTAGGCGGCCGGGATGGCGATGGCCAGGGCGGCGGCGCCGGCCGCTCCGGCGAAGAGGATGCGCTTGGGCAGCATGGGGGTTTCCTTCCGACGCGTCCGTGCGACAGCCGGCCTCGGTGCCGGCGCAAGGGATCGCGGATGCGCCGTGACCACCGTGGTTCACACCCCGTCAGGCCGCCACCGCAGGTCATCGCCCGTGCGGGGGACGTGGCGGCGGACGGTCCGGGCGTCCCGCCAGCGTGCGTCGGAGTGTCGCGGCCCCGGCCGCGACGGTCCGCCCGGGGCGGGCGCTGGGCCGTTGGAGTGTAGCTGCGGGAATCGGCGCGCCATCGCTGCAGCCTCGGGCATGCATCCGTCATGCTGTCACATCATCAGATCATGTCCCGTCGGCTGTTGCTGAGCGTCGCCGGGATGGGCCTGCTCTCCGCAGCCGGGTGCCAGCTGGCCTCGCACGACGGCGGCGACGGAGCAGCACCGGGCGGCCTCCTGCCCTCCGACCCGGCCTCTCCCCCGGCGTCGTCCGCACCGCCCGCGGCCTCGTCCGCCCCCGCCGCGGCGAGCCCCGCCTCCGGGCCGGTGCCGCCGCAGCCCCGCAAGGTGAGCAACCCGCTCTTCTCTCTCGCCTCCGACGACCGGCTGGTCGCCCTCACCCTCGACGACGGCCCGGACCCGGTGCACACCCCCATAGTCCTGTCCGTCCTGGAGCAGTACCGGCTGCGCGCCACCTTCTTCCTGATCGGCGAGAACGCCGAACGGCAACCCGCCCTCGTCCGCGAGATCGCCGCCCACGGCCACCACATCGCCAACCACACCTGGAGCCACCCGGACCTGCGCGGCATCACCGACGCCAAGGTCCGCGACGAACTGCTCCGCACCTCCGACCTGCTCGGGACCACCACCGGCCGGACCCCCACCTGGTTCCGCGCCCCCGGCGGCGACTGGTCGGACGCCTCCCTGCGGATCTGCGCCGAACTCGGCATGCGCCCCATGGGCTGGTCCGTCGACCCCCAGGACTGGGCCCGCCCCGGCACCTCGCTGATCACCCAGCGCGTGCTGCAGACCATCGGCCCCGGCTCGATCGTCCTCAACCACGACGGCGGCGGCGACCGCTCCCAGACGATCGCCGCCCTGCGCACCTACCTCCCCGTCCTCCTCGACGAGGGCTACCGCTTCACCGCGCCCCAGTAGGCACCCGCGGTCGGTGCCGATCGGTCGCCGACCAGGTACTCCACCGCGGACACCAGGAAGTCGCCGTAGCCGTAGACCGCACCCTGCCTGTCCATCGCCTCGTACACACGGGCGGGGACGGGGTGGTCGGAGCCGAGGAGGCTGCGGACGGCAAGGCGCAGCGCCAGCTCCGGGCAGACGTTCCCGGCGATGTCGTTCCACGCGGCGAGGAACGCGCCCGGTGGAACCCCGGGCCGCACGAAGCCGCAACCCACTGCCGCTTCCCCGATCCAGCTCGTCACCAGGACCGGGAGCGGATCGTGCCGGCAGTCCGGCGGGGCCCCGGGCTCGGCTCCGGTGCGCTCGACGAGCCGGCTCCGGGCGATGTCGGAGATCCGGAGCAGCCAGTCCCTGCCGTCCTCGCCGAAGAGCCCGGCCGGACCGCCGGAGGGGACACAGGTGTTCCATAGGACTTCCGTCGACGCCGCCGACAGGCCCGATCCGAGAATTCTCCGAGCGTCGTCGAGAAGGCGGGACACCTTTCCGTGCGCGACTCGCCGAGGTCGCCGATCCAGGCGAGGACCAGACCTCCGGGCGTTCTTGCGGAGTTGCGCCAGTCCTGGTGGAACTCGCCTGCCAGTCGGGTGATGCCGAAGTCGAACTCGGCCACTTCGGCCGTCCCGTCAGCCATTTCCCCGGATGCTCCCACTTCGGTACTCGCCGGCACGGCACGGGCGGAGACTCGCGGGTGACGGTCCGCCAACCGATTCGGATCCCTGTCCGGCAGCGGCCCGGAGCGACCTCCACGGGCGGGTGAATCCCGGCGTGGTGCGCGGCTCGCGGGCCGCGCGGTGCTCTAGAGTGGGAATCACCGGCTTGGGCGTTTTGGCTGGTCAGATGCCCTTCTGGGCTGACAGGCCGTCGGGCCGGAGGTAGGGCGGGTGGGACTCGAACCCACGACCAAGGGATTATGAGTCCCCTGCTCTAACCGGCTGAGCTACCGCCCCCCGATCCGGCCTGCCGCAGCGGCGCGAAGGCCCTTGCAGCAGCAGACGGCCCCTCAGGGCCGTCACCGGCAGCATAGCCGGTCGATCAGTCGGAATGCGCGCCGGGTGCGCATCCGGGTACGCCCGCGCACTCCCGCCGTCGGCGCCCGCCGCCCGTCCCGGCCGTCGGCCGGCCCCGCCGCCATCTCTGGCGCGGCTCCGGAGGGTCCTGATTAGATCTTGCGGGGGCCCGCATCCGCGGCTCGGCGGCGAGGGAAGCGAGACAGGCTGATGGCAGGCAGGCGGCGGACGGGTGCCCTGGCACTGCTGCTGGCGGCCGTCGGCTGGGCGACCGCCTCCTGCGCCTGGCCCGGTGGCGGCCCCGACACCCCCGGCTCCCACCCGGCCCCGCGGAACACCGCGAGCGACCGGATCGGAGCGCTCTTCCTCGGCAGCGCGGACGGCCCGCGGATGTGCACCGCGAGCGTGGTCAGCAGCCCCCGGCACAACCTGCTGGTGACCGCCGCCCACTGCGTGGAGACCCTCGACCGGGGCCGCGAGGAGGGCCTGGTCTTCGCCCCGGGCCTGCGCGACGGCCGGACCCCGTACGGCGTCTGGCCGCTCACCGGGATCACCGTGGACGAGCACTGGACGGACTCCGAGGATCCGGAGTACGACGTGGCCTTCCTCACCGTCGCCGACGTCGACGGGCAGGAGATCGAGGACGTGCTCGGCGGCAACCGGCTCGGCACCGGCCGCGGCTTCGGCCTGCCGGTCTCGGTCACCGGCTACCCGAACGACAGCGAGGAGCCGATCACCTGCGCCACCCGGACGGCCTCGCAGAGCCCCACCCAGGAGAGTTTCCGCTGCACGGGCTACAGCGTGGGCACCAGCGGCAGCCCCTGGCTCACCGCGGACGGCGCGGTGATCGGCGTGATCGGCGGCTACCAGCAGGGCGGCTACGAGGACGAGGTCTCGTACAGCGTGACCTTCGACGACCGGGTGTCCGCGCTCTACCGCCGGGCGACGGCCTGACCCCCGGCCTGCCCGGCCGCCCGACGGCGGCGCAACGGCGCGGGCAACACGAAGGCCCCCCGGCTGTGACGGAGGGCCTTCGCTCTGCGCTGATCACCCAGTACTCCGGGTGAAGCTCCCCCAATTGGACTCGAACCAATAACCTGCCGATTAACAGTCGGCTGCTCTGCCAATTGAGCTATGGGGGACTGCTGTTACCGCAAACGAACGGGCGGCCACGAGGACCGTCCCGAGCTCCCCCAATTGGACTCGAACCAATAACCTGCCGATTAACAGTCGGCTGCTCTGCCAATTGAGCTATGGGGGATCGAGCTTCCGCCCCGGCTCCCGGTTCTCCCGGGCCCGTGGCGCTCGCTGCGGGACATACATTAGCGCACTGAGGGGGGTGGTCCGCCAATCGCTTTCGCCCGGCCCCCGCGGCCGGGCCCCGCCGCCCC
>NZ_JBEYFP010000191.1:0-10032 GCF_040634455.1 Kitasatospora sp. NPDC007106 | reverse complement strand
CTTCGACCGTCTGTGCGCCGCCAGGGACTCGAACCCCGGACCCGCTGATTAAGAGTCAGCTGCTCTAACCAACTGAGCTAGCGGCGCCTGCTGACGTGGAAGACTCTAGCAGCGGCTCCGGGCGGAGCCAAAATCGAATACCGCCGGGCGGGCTCAGGCCGACGGAGCCGGGTGCAGCGCCCCGGCGGGCTCCTCCGCCGCCTGCGGGGGGAGGGCCGGGAGGGCCGCCGCCCGAGCCTCGCCCCGCGCCGCCCGGACACAGGCCCACAGCACCACGGCCGCCCCCGGCAGCCACGGCTCGCGGGAGTCCGGGGCGACGATCCAGCGGCCGGCACCGAGCCCGGGCGACTCCGGGGCGTCCACCATCCGCTGCACCGGCGGCACGGTCACCGCGTCGCCCTTGCCGTGGCAGAGCAGCGGCGGGACGTCGCGCGCCCACTCCTCCCAGGCCAGCAGGGTGCGCAGCCGGGGCGCGGCGCCCGGCTGGACGAAGAGCAGGGTGCGTCCGCGGAAGGCGGCGACCGGGCCGCAGCCCGGGCCGGAGGACCACAGTTCGTCCAGCACCCGCCGGCCGAACAGCGACGGCATGCTGATCACGTCGAAGGCGCGGCCGCAGGGCAGCACGCTGGAGGCCCAGGGGCGCGCCTCCCACAGGGCCCGCATGGAGCGCGGGTACTCGCTGGCCGAGGCCAGCCACGCCTCGCCGGCGACGGTGACGTACTCCACGGATTGATACGTCCAGATGTCCACCCCAGCAGCGTGGACCTCGCCGCCGCCGGACCGGGCGGAAAACGGGGTTCGCCGGACACCGCGCCGCGCCGCGGCGTACCCTTACCGGCCGCATATGCCAGAGGCCCGGTGCGGCGGCGTCGCCGCGGCCCGGTCAGTGCTCCGCGCTGCGCTGCTTCTGCAGGCCGCGGCCGTACTCGACCATCCGCACCGCGTAGTCGGGCGTCCAGTCCGCGCGGGCGGCGATCTCCGCCGGGCTCAGCGCGTCGAAGCGGCGGGTGTCGGCGAGCTGCGCGGCGGCGATCGCCTGGAAGTCGGTGGCGCGCTCCGCGGCGGCCCGGAAGGCCAGGGCCAACTCGGTCGATCGGCGCAGCAGTTCGGCCGGGTCCTCGATGGACTCCAGATCGAAGAACCGCTCCTGCTCGGGCTCATCGGCCTGCGGCTCGAAGAGCAGCTGGGCCGGCCGCAGCCGGCGTGCGGGAGGGGTGCCCGGGCCCGGGGCGGCCTGCGCGGGGACCCCGCTCTGGTCGGACGCCTGTGCATGGGGATCGGGCATGGACGGACACCTCCGGAGACGCCGGTGACAGGAAAGGGCCGTCGTCCATTGTCGCGCGGCGGCGGCCGGTAGCGGAACGGTGTGCACCAGGTCGCTATTCCCGGTCGGGGCGCACGTGTCACCTGTGGTGCGCCCCCGACCCTTCCGCGTCCGCCGTCAGGACAGCGGCACCCGGTGCGAGGCCAGGTGCGCCAGCACGGCGTGGTTGGCCTCCCAGCCGTCCGGGAACTTCACCGCCACCCCCAGCTGCACCGGCTCCGCCGAGGGGTGCTCGTCGAGCAGCTCGGCGATGCCGGCCCGGGCCACCACGATGCAGGCGTGCCGGTGCCGCGAGGCCAGCACGCACAGCCGGCCGGTCTCCAGGTGGAAGGCCGTCGCGTCGGGCCGGCCCGACAGCGGGTGCAGCACCACCGTGACGTCGTACTCGCGGCCCTGCAGCCGGTTCGCGGTGTCCACCGTCACCGCCGGCCCGACCGCCGGGTCCACCGGCACGTCCAGCGCCGCCAGCGCCTGCCGCACCGCCGCCGCCTGGTCCCGGTGCGCGGTGCCCACCGCGATCCGGCCCGGCGCGACCGGGGCGGACCCCTGCTCGGAGTGCGCCGTCAGCCCGCGGTCCAGCAGCCGCCGGACGACCGCCGCCACCGCCGCCACCGCCTGCGGGTCCGTCCGCACGGTGTGCCGCGCGGGCAGCTCCAGCAGCGCCCAGCCGCTCTCCACCGCCTCGTCGATCGCCGCGTCCACCGGCGTGCCGTCCGCCCGGACGGAGGCCGCCAGCCGCCGCTCGCCCGGCCCCGTCCCCGACCGGAACGGCGTGTACGGGTAGAACGCCGCCGAGATCAGCGGCGCCGCCGAGGCCGGCAGCCGCCAGGACACCGGCAGCCGGTGCGGCCGGATCGCCGGGTTGTGCGCGAGCAGCGTCACCACCGCACTGCTCGACGGGTCGTACGACAGCCCGGCCCACTGGTCGGTGCCGACCACGGTGAACGGGTCCAGCTGGCCGGGGTCGCCGACGAACAGCGCCCGCTCGAACAGCCGGGCGACCGCCAGCAGTGCGTCCGAGCGCATCTGGTACGCCTCGTCCACGATCGCGTGCCGCCACGGCGCCTCGGTGCGCACCCACTGCCACTTCGCCGCCGTGGAGACCACCACGTCGTGCTCCAGCAGGTCGGCGACCTTCTCCGAGGCCGTCACGTTGCCGTGCCGCAGGGCCTCCGGCGCGGGCCGGGAGTCGCCCGCGTGCAGCCGGCCGATGGTGACGTCCGGCCCCTTGGCGGCCAGCCGGTCCACCAGGTCGTCGACCTGGCTGTTGGTCTGTGCGACGATCATCAGCCGCTCGCCGGAGGCCACCAGCTCGCGCGCCGCGCGGACCACCAGCGTCGACTTGCCCGCGCCCGGCGGGGAGTCCACCACCACCCCGCGCGGCGCACCCGGTGCCGGCCGCACCGCGGCCTCCAGGATCGCCGCCACGGCGGCGTCGGCGACGGCGCCCGGCGCCTGATCGGCAGTCATGCCCGCGGTCATT
This sequence comes from Kitasatospora sp. NPDC007106, assembly GCF_040634455.1. Classification (NCBI taxonomy): domain Bacteria; kingdom Bacillati; phylum Actinomycetota; class Actinomycetes; order Kitasatosporales; family Streptomycetaceae; genus Kitasatospora; species Kitasatospora sp. NPDC007106. Next base: position 7,225 of record NZ_JBEYFP010000191.1, on the reverse strand, counting down.
CCCACTCTTCCGTACTGTTCGCCGACATCGGAGCGGCGCCCGGCGGGCCGCCGTGCGTCCACGGGGTGTCCTCCGGATCGGGCAGCGGAGCCGACTGGCGGGGCGTCAGCTCGAAGAGCGTGAACACCACCCGCTCGCCGACCTCCGGCAGACTGCCCGGCTCCGGCTCCTTGCGCCGGCCCATCCCGGACACCACCCGCACCGTGACGGTGCCCCCGTCCGGGTCGAAGCCCGCGACCACCCCGCGCTGCGGCGTCGCCGTGCCGACCCGGTGCACCTCCCGCCCGGCGTCCGCGTGCGGACGGTCCGCGGTGTGCACCACCAGCAGCGGCCGAGGCTTCGCCGACCGACCGGAGGTGTCGTACTCCGGCACCACGGCGACCACCTCGCCCGCGAACGCCTCGCCGGTCAGCCGGTGCTCGGCCATCGCCAGCGGGTCGTCCAGCGCCTCCTGCACCTCCAGCCGGACCTGCTCGCGCTCGCGCTGGGCCAGCTTGCGGGCGGCCGTCACCGCGTCGTCCTGCTTCGGCTGCGGCGGCTCGCCGGCGGCCAGCCGGTCCCGGTGGCCGGTGTACGACCAGCGGTCGCCCTCCCAGCGCTCCGCGACGTGCCCGCCCTCCGGCAGCGCCCGCAGCAGGTCGAGCCCCTGCCAGACGTCCGCCCAGGTGGGCAGCAGCACCTGCTCCAGCACCCCGTGCAACTGCTCCGCGGCCCGCTTGACCAGCAGCTCCGCCCGGGCGTCCGCGGGGGCGGCCGCCCGGGCCGCGGCCAGCGCCGCGTCGTGCCGGACGATCGCCGGCGCCAGCACCAGCTCGTCGAACTTCGGGTCGGTGGCCGGACCGGCCGGCGGGTGCACCAGCTGCCCGTGCACGTCCCGCTCGCTCTCGGCCCGCTCGGCGGCCTCCGCGCCGGTCAGCCCGGCCGGTGCCAGGTGCCAGGCCAGCAGGGCGGCCAGGTGCTGGTCCTCGAGGTGGCTCTGCCCGGTCGCCCAGTGCCGGGAGAGCAGCGCCGTCATCGGCAGCAGCAGGCTGGATCCGGGCACCTGTGCACGGTCGGTGAGGTGGGTCAGCCAGCGGCCCAGCAGCGGCACCTGGGTGGGCGCCGGGTAGGGGCCCGGGTCGACGTCCTCCGCGGTGCGGCGGAAGCGCGTGGAGCGACCGATCAGCGCGAGGTGCCGCACCGAGCCGGTGTTCGGCACGATCAGCTGCGGAGCGTCGGCGCACAGCTCCCGCACCACCGGATTCCTCTCACCCGTCTCCGCGTCCCGCTCGGTGCCCTCGACGTGCTCCACCTCGTCGGCGAAGGACTCCAGGTACGGCAGCAGGTCCGCGCCGAAGCGGGCCAGGAAGTCGAAGCGCTGGTCGCGGTTGAGCGGCTGCGGCACGATGTGCAGCCGCGGGGCCGCCCGGTCGGTGCCCAGCATGACCGCCAGCGGCGCGCCGGCCTCGCCCGCCGCGGCCAGCGGCACCACGACCATCGGACGCTCCGACACGTGGCGGTGGCGCACCGTGGCCAGCGGCTCGGCCCGCCCGCTGCGGACGGCCTGCAGCCGGGCCAGCGTGGAGAGCAGGCTCACCGGGCCCACCGCCGGCGGCCCGCACGGCCCGCGCGGCTCACCGGACCACCTGCCCGAGGGCTTCGGCGCGCAGCGCGGCCGCGTACCGCAGCCGGGCGGACGCCTCGTCGGCCTCCGCGTCCTCCGCCGGGCCGCCCGGCTCCGCGCCGGCGGCGGCCAGCGCCGCGCCGACCGTGCGGATCGAGCCGAGCTCGCCGCGCACCCCGCGGCCCAGCTGCTCCACCACGTCCGAGCAGCGGGCCTGGGCGCGGCAGTGGAAGCCCAGCTCACAGGTGGAGAGGCAGTCCGGGCTGTACGCGGCCGGGACGGAGCCCACCGCGGCCGCCAGCTCCTCGGCCGGCCGGGTCGGCGCGCCGCCCTCGTCCGGCGCCAGGTCGAAGCTGGTGCCCTCCGGCAGGGCGGCGACCAGCTGCCCGACGCCGGTCATCCGGGACAGCTGGCGCCGGGTGGTCGCGAGCTCACGGCGGACGTCCACCGCGGCCGCGGTCGGCCGGTTGGAGAAGTCCCTCGGGCAGACCAGCAGCACCGTGGTCGACGGGCTGCCGGGCAGCTCCTGCGCGCGGTACGGGTCCGACTCGGCCGGCACCCCGGCCAGTGCCGCCGCCGTCTCCTGCAGCGCCAGCACGTACACCGCCGCCTGGCGCGCCGCCGCGCCGACCTTGGCCGGGTCCGCGGAGCCGTCCAGCACCGGGAAGGACTTGATCTCCACCACCGTGCAGCGGCCGCCGTGCACCAGCACCGCGTCCGGCTCCAGGTGGGCCGGGCTGCCGGCCACCGTCAGCCGGAGCATCGGGTGGTCCAGCAGCGTCCAGAGCGCGGGGTCGGCCACCGCCTCGGCGAGCGCCTCCCGGGTGCGCTCCGCCCGCACGGCCGGCGAGGAGCGGCGCAGCAGGTCCGGCACGGCGAGCGGGGTGCCGCTCTCCTCCGGCAGGCCGAGGTGGCGGCGGAGCGGTTCGAGTAGCGCCGCGTAGCCGTCGTCCTTCAGCCGGGCCTCGAAGACGTTGCCGCGGGCGAGCGCGAAGGGGGACTGGCCGAACGGGGCCGGGCGCCCCAACTGCCGGGCGACGGCGCCCTTGTCGACGCCGGCGGCGTCCAGCAGCGAGCGGCGGCGGCAGCCCGGATTGGCGGCGAGCGCGGCGAGGGCGCGGGCGTCGAGACTGCGCTGCGGCGCCCGGCCGCGCAGCTCGGAGAGCCGCTGCGCGAGCGGCTCTGACTGCCCCAGGAGCGAGACGTTCATGGTGCGGCCCAGTGTTGCATCCGCCACCGACAATCGGGGGCGGGACCTCCGGATCGACCCGCCCCGGCCCCGCCCCGAGCCGAAGGGCCCGCCGGTGCCGAAAGGGAGGAGGGAGGGAGCGCGGCGACGGAGCGACGACCGTCGGCGCCGGGTCAGGAGGGCCCGGAGGCGAGCGGGCGACAGAACAGCCCCCACCGGCGGGCGGCCGCGGGGTGCGGGATCATGGTGACCCGGCCCTCAATGGCGAGCAGGCCGCCGCGAACCCTGCTGCGAGGAGTCCACCCATGCCCGCCCGCATCGTGCTCGTCCGCCACGGCGAGACCGCATGGTCGGCCACCGGCCAACACACCGGCCGCACCGACGTGCCCCTCACCGAGGAGGGCCGCGCGATGGCGCGCGCCCTCGGCAAGCGGCTCGCCCGCGCCCCCTGGAACGGCCTCACCGACGCCGTCGTCTACACCAGCCCGCTCTCCCGCGCCCGCGAGACCGCCGAACTCTCCGGCTTCGGCGCCCGCGCCGTCGACCGCCCCGAGCTCCTGGAGTGGGACTACGGCCAGTACGAGGGCCGCACCGGCCACGACATCCGCGAGACCGACCAGCCCGGCTGGCTGATCTGGCGCGACGGCGTCCCCGGCGGCGAGAAGCTCTCCGAGGTCGCCGCCCGCGTCGACGGCTTCCTCGAAGAGCTCCACGGCACCCACGGCGTCCCCCACCCCGAGACCACCACCATGCACGCCGCCGACTGCGACGTGGTGCTCTTCGCCCACGGCCACCTGCTGCGCATCCTCACCGCGCGCTGGCTCGGCCTGGCGCCCGAGAACGCCCAGCGCTTCAAGCTCGGCACCGCCGCCCTCTCGGTGCTCTCCTGGGAGTACGGCCTGCCCGCCGTCGAGATATGGAACGACCACAGCCACCTCGACTGAGGGCAGCACCTGGCGGTCCGTCCCGTACGGACCGTCAGGCCGCCCCCACCGCACCGTCGTACGCGGACAGGAACTCCGCCACCTCCGGCACCGCGCCGTGCCCGCGCAGCCGTCCGGCGGTGCCCGCCAGCATCGCCCGGATCCGCGCCGAGCGGACACCGCCGAGCAGCACCACCGCCGCCGAGCCGTGCCCCGCCGCACCCGCCAGGTCGCCCAGGCCCAGCCGGTCGTGCGCCAGCTCCGCCGTGTACAGCGCCCGGTTGCGGACGAACTGCGGCTCCTGCAGCGCCATCGCCAGCTCCGCCCGCCGCCCGGCGACCTCCCACTCGCCCAGCGCCGACCAGCACTGCGCCTCCAGCCCGGCCAGCTCGGCCTCGCCGAAGAAGGACATCCACTCCGGGTCCGCCTCCGACGGCCCCCGTTCGAACAGCGCCGACGCGCGCGCCAGTGCCCGCTCGCAGGACGGACGGTCCCTCAGCACCGCCCAGCCGCCCGCCTCGCGCAGCGACAGCAGCGCCAGCAGCCGGGCCGACCCGAGCCCCTTCGCCGCGGCCTGCCCCGCCTGGGCGGCCCGCAGCGCCTCCCGCGGCCGACCGGCGTCCCGCGCCAGGAACGCGCTGTTGCAGAACACGTGCGCCTCCAGTGCCGCGTCCCCCGCCATCCGCGCGGTGGCCAGCGCCTCAGAGTAGAACGACCTGGCGTCCGCCAGCCGGTTCGAGTCGTGCGCCAACCAGCCCACCGAGATCGCCAGTTCACCGGCGCCCGACTGCAGCCTGCGCTCCGCCGAGGGCGAGTACGTCCCCTCGTTCAACAGGACGTACGCGCTGCGCAGCGACTGCCCCGCCCGCTCGAACAGGGCGTCCGCGCCCTGCGCGTCGTCCAGCAGCCGGATCTCCCGGACGGCCCGCTCGACCCCCTCGATCTCGGCCTGACCCACCCGGCGGGGCGCGGGCACGGGCAGGGCGGCCGGCCCGGCGAAGGCGGCGGCCGGAGCGGCGCCGTCCAGGCCCAGGGCGGCCGCCAGGGCGGTCGGGCCGCCGGTCAGGAACGTACGGCGGTGCACGTCGTCGTTCTCCTCGTCGCAGTGGTGCGGAACGCCGGGAGCGGACACGGCCGGCACCGCGGCCTCCACCGGGCGGCCGCGGACGGACGTCCGCGGCACGAAGCCCAGGTCGGCCAGCGACCGGCCCGGCCACATGTGCCGGAACACCCGCTCGTAGGCGTAGTTGGGGCAGCGGATCTCGCCCGACTCGACCCGGCCGACGTAGCGCGCGTCGCAGGACACGTGCTCGCCGATCTCCCGGGCGGCCCGGCGGACCGCGGTGGCGAACTCCCCCGGGGAGAGGTCGCCGCGCAGCTCGCGCATCACGGTGTTGGGAACGGCCGGCTCGGGCCGGGGCCCGCCGGGACTCCTGGCTGCCATGGCTGCGCTCCGAGAGTCGTGCAGGGTGGCGCCGCGGCGAACGCCGCGCCTGCGGGCCGGTGGGGGGTCCGCTCGGTGCCGCCACGACAGTACCGGCAGTCACCGCACGGATGCGGCGGGTGAGCGGAACCGTACGGGGCAAACGCGGACAAACCCCTCGGCGGTGCCGGGTTCTGCCATGAAATGCCATGTCTTGCCACGGACGCGCCCGTGGCTTTGCGTGCCCCATCCGCGTTGTCCTGTTACGTGGACGCCCCGCATCCCGTCCCCCACGCGAGCGGGCCCGGGCGTCCGACCTGACGACAGGAGGTCCCCAATGGCCGCCCGAGCACCGCAGCACCGCCGGCCGAGCGCCCCCGGGCTGCCCGCCGGAGTGGCCCCGGCCCTGCTGCCGGAGGGCACGGACGGCACCCGGTCGGCCGGCGGGGGCGGCACCACGGGCGCCCGGTCCGCCGGACGGCCGTCGGCCGGCGCAGCGGCCGGGACCGGCTACGACACCGTCACCGTCTCGGTGCGGCACGGCCTGGAGGCCGTCGACATCCTCCGGCTCCGCGGCGCCTGCGGCGCCGTCCTGCAGAGCCGCGGCGGCGCCGCCGTCTCCTTCCTCGTCCCCGCCGGGACCGCCCGCGGCTGGCACCTCCCCGGCAGCTCCTGCAGCCCCGGCGCCGTCCTGCTGCCCGCCACCGACCCCCGGTGGATCATGGCCCCGGCCGGCCCGCAGGCGCTGGCCCGGCCCACGGACGCCTGGGTGCTGCGGTCGGCCCTGTGCGAAGCCGCCTGCACCCTCACCGCGGGCGGCCTCGGCCCCTTCTGAGACGGGCGGCCCCGCCCGGGCCGGCCGCCGGGGGCGCCGGCGATTGCGGGAAGGCGTACGGTCGGGGCCCTGTGATCCGCGCCGTTCCCCGTGCCCCTCGTGGTGCACCGCCCTGTCCCGCGCCCCTGGATAATCGGGGGCATGGGACGTGGCAGGGGCAGGGCCGAGGCGGTGCCGGAGGCGACGGGGGCGGAGGGACGCAGCCACCGGCAGGGACCGCTGGCGGTGCGGGTGGACTCCGGGACGGCCGAGCTGAAGCCGGACCGGGACCGGCCGCGGGCCTGGCAGCTGCTGCTGGACGGCGCCCCGCAGTCCCTGGTCGACCTGGACGACCCGACCCACCTCGGCTTCGAGTACCAGCGCCGGATCGGCTACCTGATCGACCTCGCCGCCCCGCCCGGCCGCCCGATCACCGTCCTGCACCTGGGCGGCGGCGCCCTCACCCTGCCCCGCTACGTGGCGGCCACCCGGCCGCGCTCCCGGCAGCAGGTCGCCGAGATCGACACCGCGCTGACCGAGCTCGTCCGCACCGAACTGCCGCTGGAGCGCGGCTGGCAGATCAAGGTGCGCGGCGCGGACGCCCGGGCGGTGCTGGAGCGCGCCCCGGAGGGCGGCGCCGATCTGGTGGTCGCCGACGTCTTCTCCGGTGCGCGGGTGCCGGCGCACTGCGCGACCGTGGAGTTCGCCGCGCTGGCCGCCCGGGCGCTCGCCCCCGGCGGGCGCCTGGTGGTGAACGTCACCGACGGTTCGTCACTGGCCTTCGCCCGGGCGCAGACCGCGACCCTGCTCGCGGTGTTCCCGGAGGTGTGCCTGGTGGCGGATCCGGCGGTGCTGCGCGGCCGCCGGTTCGGGAACCTGATCCTGGTGGCCGGGACGGCGCCGCTGCCGCTGGAGGAGCTGGGCCGCAAGGTCGCCTCGGACGCGGCGCCGGGCCGGGTCGAACACGGCCGTGCCCTGGCGGACTTCACCGCGGGGGCCGCCGCGGTCACGGACGACTCGGCCGTCCCCTCGCCGGCACCCCCGCCGGGCGTCTTCCACTGACCCGGGCCGGCACGGCGTCCCGGATGCCGTCAGTGGCCGCTGGGCAGTCCGCGGTGCTTGTACGTGGCGAGGGCGGTGAGCAGCAGCCCCGCCAGGATCGGGACGGCCACCGCGACGGCGTCCGCGCCCTCGGCCCGGACGGCGGGCGCGGCACCGAAGGCGTCCTCGCCGGTGGCGGGCCGGGGCCGCTCGGCGGACGTCCCGCGGGCGG